>CANHPK010000285.1 GCA_947462525.1 Roseiflexaceae bacterium
ACCGTTGTCGCTGGCGACGACCTGGCACGCACCATCAAGGAAGTCCGCGGTGGTCGTGTTGAGTTCCGCAATGACAAGACCGGTTTGTTGCACGTCGCCGTCGGGAAGGTCAGCTTCACCGACGAACAGATCACCCAGAACATCGCGTCACTGATGGAGTCCGTCAAGGCTACCAAGCCGTCGTCCATCAAAGGCACCTTCGTTCGCTCCGTGACGTTCACCAGCACCATGGGACCTGGCATCGCCGTAGACCCGACGGCAGCACAGGCCATGTCGACCAACTAAACCACACCACCACAAACCGGGTTGCACGCGACTCGGTTTGTCTGGTATACTCCAACAGGAACTTCATACGACCAGAGACCGTCGGCGCCGCTCAGGCATAAAGGGGTACATCCCTACCGACCGAGGTGAGCCCCCCACACTTGCTGTGCACGGGTTACCGCGTCTCGTATGCGGTAACCCGTTTGGTTATCTCTAATCTACACAAGGAGGGGGGTGAATTATGCCAACACAACGCAAAATCGAGACAGTATCTGAATTGACCGAAAAGATGTCACGGATGCAAGCCGTCATCGTTGCAGACTACCGCGGTATCACCGTGGCCGAAGTAACGAAGCTGCGCAACAAGATCCGTCCGCTCGGTGGTGAATTCATTGTCGCCAAGAACACACTTGCCTTGATTTCTGCCAAAGAGACCGGTTATGCCGGGATCGAGCCTGCTTTGAAGGGCCCAACCGCACTGTGCTTCGCCTATGGTGATGTCGCAGCAGTGGCCAAAGCCATCAAGGAAGTCAACGCCGAAATCAAAAAGCTGTCGTTCCGTGGCGCTATGCTGGGTACGGTGTACATTGACGGTGCTGATGCACTCGACAAAGTCGCCAGCGTACCTACTCGCCCAGAAATCCTGTCCCAGATCGTCGGAGTTATCGCCGCACCGCTTACCGGTGTCGTCGGTATCCTCGACAGTGTCGCCACTGGCGTCATCTACGCGGTTCAGGGTCGTGCCGACAAACTCGGCGGCGACGACAAGGCTGCCTAAACAGCCCTGCGTCAACCATTCATCTGTGTATCAACATTACTTCTGAGGAGTACTACTGTGTCCGACAAAATCAACAACATTGTGAGCGCAATCGAAGAACTGAACGTTCTCGAACTGGTCGAGCTGAAGAAGACCATGGAAGACAAGTGGGGCGTTACCGCCGCCGCTCCGATGATGATGGGTGCTATGGCACCTGCAGCTGGTGCTCCTGCAGCAGCCGCCGAAGAAAAGACCGAGTTTGACGTCATCCTCAAGGATGCCGGCGCAAACAAGATCAACGTCATCAAGGTCGTTCGCGAAATCACCAGCCTGGGCCTCAAAGAAGCCAAGGACCTGGTCGATGGCGCACCAAAGGCCGTCAAGGAAGCTGCTTCGAAAGAAGAAGCCGACCAGATCAAGGCCAAGTTGGTCGAAGCTGGCGCAACCGTCGAAATCAAGTAATACTGATTTCGCCCAGACCGGCCGAGGCAATTGCCTCGGCCGGTTTGCTATAGAATCGACCACCCACTATGCGTATACCCATCTATCGAGACAACGATCACGAACTGCTCGGATTTGTCATCTCTGTCGCAGACCGCTGGCGCGCACTCACCGTCTTTGGCGGTATCCTCGCCACATTTGCATCTGAGAGCGACGCTCACGCGCATGTCGTCCGCCGCGGGCTGCCGTCACTCGCCGCCCACTGGCAATACTATGACACGAGTGCAGACCAATGGCATACATGCCTCATCCAAGAGGCGAATGAAACAACCGTCACCATTGTGCTCGGTTATGTATCTGAACCAGGAGCTCTGACCAAAACACTCTCTGCCGACGACTTTGCCCGCGGCGACATCCTCACCCTCGAATAACACTCCGAGCGGTTCAACCGGCCGTGCACACGCGTGCCGACGCTGTCCGGCGGCGACGTTTGTGTGGTGCACCGCACCACACGGAGGCCTGCCGACAGGAGCCGCCGCCACCAGCATCTGATGCGACGCAGGCGTAGCCTTTTCCCAAAAAAAGAAAAAACCTACATCTCCTGATTGGGCAACCGCATGATCTGTTGCCACGACACCGCCTGCCCAATCCCCGTGGCCAGATCAATGGTCGGTGTATAGCCGAGGAGTTCTTTGGCACGGCGCAAATCGGCTATGTAATAGGATACCTCGCCGATCCGTTTGCTCTCTTCGATGCGGATGTCGGGGTGGGCGTTGCCCACAGCAGCAGCCACATACTGTGCCATTTCGACCAATGTACTCCCTACCCCATACGCCAGGTTGATGGTGGCGGCAGTGATGCGCCGGTGTGCCAGTGCGTCGATCCCGCGTAGGATGCCGGCTACACAATCGTCGACATGGGTGAAATCGAGCTTTTTTTCGCGACCATAGACTGTCACCGGTCGTCCTGCGTGGAGTTCGCGGATAAACAGCGGGATGACCCGTTCCATCCGCTCGATGTCGTTGTCATAGCGGCCATAGACATTCGAAAAGCGAAAGACGATGTACGGCAGCCCGTAGCACCGCGCATACGAATAGACCAGTGACTCGCCGGCGATCTTGCTGGCCGAGTACGGGCTTTCGGTGTAGGCGAAGTCTGCGGTTTGCTCGTCGGTCAAATATCGATGGATGTCGCCGTAGACCTCACGCGATGACGCAAAGACGACGGGGATCTGTTGCGCACGGCAATACTCGAGGACATTGAAGGTCGAATTGATGTTTTCGAGCGCGCGGTGCGGATGTTCGACGAGCTCGTGCACCTTGGCGTTGGCCGCCAAATGGACGACGACGTCGACTGCTGGGTAGGCTGTACCACCAATACCGCCAGCAAAATCGCGATACGGCATGCCAAGGTCCTGCAACAGGGTGGGGAAGGCATCGGTCCAGGTGTTTTGGCGGCGATCGACCCCAAATACCGTATGCCCCTGCGCCAACAACGCCAGGCCGAGATTGGTGCCGATTTGGCCGCTCGAACCGGTAATCAGTACACGCATATGCCCTCACCATCCATCAAAAAAGGGCAATCGACCGTGTGCCGATTGCCCCGTTGCTCATGCTGACACCAGACTGCTAGATGTGCGTCACCCAGTTGATACCATTACGAAAAATCGCCAAACCATCGCCGTGCGCGCGTGACTCACGGGTCCAGCGCGGATGTTGCCACGGGGTCAACGCATTCTCGGGGTGCGGCATCATCCCCATTATCCGACCCGATTCGTCGCAGACGGCGGCGATCCCACGGTACGAACCGTTGGGGTTGGCCGGGTATGCCTCGGTCGGCGTACCATCTGTATCGAGATAGCGGAAGGCGACCTGCCCGTTGGCTCCGAGAGCATCCAGCGCGGCATCGGACTGCATCACGAAGCGACCCTCACCGTGTGCAACCGGCACTTCGATGGGCGCTTCGATACCCTGCGTGAACACACTCCGGCTCGCCACGGCGGCCAGACGTACCCAGCGGCATTCGAACCGGCCAGACGCGTTGTGGGTGAGCGACGCACTCCGCTGCGACAGCGTAGCGCCGGGGAGCAGACCAGATTTGACGAGCACTTGGAACCCGTTGCAGATGCCGAGGATGGCACGCCCGTCTTCGACGAAGCGGCGCATCTGGTCTTC
>CANHPK010000286.1 GCA_947462525.1 Roseiflexaceae bacterium
GTCAACGGATGAATGGGACGTACATCGACACCCGCACTGAGCGTGTGCACCGTAGCAGGCAGTAATGCCCGCGACCAAGCGGCAGCAATCTGCGAACGAGCGCTGTTGGCACGACAGATGTACAGTACGAGTGCGTCGGCGTTGCCTAGCGCTGAACGCGGATGGCCCTCACCAAACAAACCTTGTAAACGGTTCAGATATGTGCGAATGGGCGCTGCAATCCGGCGGTAGTAGACTACCCGTGCATCGTCTTCGCTCCGCGTCCCTATGAGGACACCAGCGAGAACCATTTGTTTTATGTGATACGATGCCGCGCTTGCTGGTAAGCCCATCATCTGTGCAATATCGTGCGCAGTGACGTCACGATCACGCAACGCATCGAGCACTGCGACTCGCTTTTCGTCAGCCAGAATCTCTGCAATCGTTACCTGCATGCGATGTTTCTCCTCAATGCCATCCTATCACACCTTGACAGAATTTCAAATGCATTTTATTATTTCAAATATATTTGAAAGAAAGGCCGGGACATGGTACGGATCGGAATCAACGGCTTTGGTCGGATTGGACGGTTGGTGCTCAGGCAAGGCGTTACTGATCCCGGGATCGCGTGGACCCACATCAACGAGCCAAACGGTGATGCGGCTATGTGTGCGTATCTGGGCAGCTACGATAGTGTACACGGGCGAAACGCCCATCCAATGACCGTCGTCAATGAAGGACTGCAGAGTGGCGGGCAGACCATTAGCCTGTCGCACAACAAAGATATTCAACCGTCAGATTGGGCATCGTGTGACATTGTGTTGGAGTGTAGCGGCAAATACCGCACCGCACAGAGCCTCGAGCCGTTTTTTGCTGCAGGCGTCAAGACCGTCATCGTAGCAGCGCCCATCAAAACAGATGCGCAGAACATTGTGATGGGTGTCAACCAGCATCGGTACGACCCAACTCTTCATCGGGTCGTGACCAATGCATCATGCACCACGAACTGCTTAGCACCGGTTGCCCATGTCATCCACGAGCAGATTGGGATTCGCCATGGCATGATTACCACCTTGCACTGTATGACCAATACGCAAAGTGTCGTCGACAAACCGAGCAAGGACGTGCGCCGTTCGCGGAGCGCATCGGTCAACATGATCCCCACAACGACCGGTTCGGCCTCGACCATTGGACTCATCATCCCTGCACTCAACGGCAAACTCGATGGTGTGGCAGTACGTGTCCCGATGTTGGGAGCATCATTGACCGATTGTGTCTTTGAAGTAATCAGACCCACAACCGTTGCTGAGGTGAACACCATCCTCGCAGACGCAGCCAGGTCGGCCGGTTTTGCGGGGATTCTTGGATACGAGGCAAATCCGCTTGTTTCGAGCGACTATCGAAGCGATACTCGTTCTGCAATTATTGACGCTGCCAGCACCATGGTGACCGCTGGCACACAAATCAAGATTCTCGCTTGGTATGACAACGAAATGGGCTACAGTCAACGGATGGTGGAGCTGACGCACTATATTGCACAGCGCCAAGGCTTGCTATGAAGCTTCCTGATACCGTTCGCTCCGCTATTGCCTACAGTTTGCTCACACTGAGTGATGGTGCGTTACGGATGCTTGTGCTCTTTCACTGCGCATCGCTGGGCTATTCGGCACTCGATCTCGCAATCATATTTGCTGGGTACGAGGCAGCCGGCGTGGTCACCAATGTTGTGGCAGGGCGGGTAGCCGGCCGATTGGGGATGCGCACCACAATGACGGTCGGGTTATTGCTCCAAACAGTCGTTTTGCTGCTATTGGCTGCATCACCTGTGTTCCCTGCCGTGTGGGTACTTTTTCTGCTCCAAGGTGCAGCAGGAATCGCCAAAGACTTGACGAAAGTCAGCGCGAAAAGCACTGTTGCGGTCAATACGGGTGACGGTCAGCTCTTCAAACTCATTGCACTGGTCACTGGTGCCAAAAATGCAGTCAAGGGATTCGGATTCTTTTTGGGCGCTGGGCTCTTGTGGGCGGCCGGGGCACAGTTTACGCTTATTGTTCTTGCGGTATGTGTCGGCATTGGGGTGATGCTCTGCATCCGCCAGCGTCAAAATCCAAAAGAAACGTCTCCTTCGCAGCAAGAAGGACTCTTGTCACGCATTGCGTCGGTGAACATGCTCTCCGTTGCGCGCTTGTTCTTGTTTGGCTCACGCGATATCTGGCTCTCAATAGGTATGCCGCTGTTTTTTGCTGCCGCACCGGGTTGGGGATTCTGGCAGAGCGGCGCTGTCATGGCAGGCTACACGATTGCGTATGGGGTGATCCAAGCCGTCACGCCGCGCATTCTCAACGGCCGCCCCGCGCCTGCGGGCGGCACAACCGCACTCATCACTGCAATTCCGATCGCGGTGAGTGGTGCGGTCGCTGTAGCCGTCTGGGCAGGGTTCTTGCCCGTATGGGGGATGGTCGCGGCTATCGGCCTGTACAGTACGGCATTTGCAGTGGCTTCTTCGCTCCACTCATACCTGATTGCTGCGTATGCGCAACAAGCGAACGTCGCCAAAAACATTGGACTCTATTACAGCGCAAACGCACTCGGGCGATTGTTTGGCGTCCTGATTTCCGGATATTGTTATGTCAATTGGGGTATCCTAGGATGCCTGATCGGCGCATCGTTGTTTGCGCTCCCGGCGGTGGTGTGTGCATTGCCACTGCCTGCACCCGCGGGTACCATTCGGGTCAAAGCGACAGCAGAATAAAACCCCTCGTGCACGTGGCACGAGGGGCGCTGCGAAGAGCAGTTTTTAAGGTAGCTAATCGTGTTTGTCGGTATACGGCAAAACCGAAATCAATGCACCCGAAATCACATAGCTCGCGGCAGACAATATCAGTACCCACGTGAACGAACCACCAGCAGTGATCGTACCACTCAACACTGACGCACCAGCCCACCCCAATGACCAGGACATACTACTCATACTCGTACTCGTACCGCGCTGCCGAAGCGGCACGGTTTGCATCATCAGCGCGGAAAACAGCGGGAATGTCATACCGACCAAAAGCCGATTGATGTCATACGAAATCGACACGACGAGCAGTGATGGGATCAACATGGCCAGCATCAACGGAGCGCCTAACATGCGTGACCACGCAGATGTCTGGCGCACTCCAAAGCGCTTTGATAATGGACCACCGAGGATACTGCCGACGCCCATGGCCAGCGCCGCTACCGCAAGATTCAAACCGACATTTCCATCGGTCATCCCGAATTGCTGGCGGTAAAACAAGTTCTGGAACGGGACAAACAATCCACCGGCGGTCCCAAAAAAGAACGACGGCGTGACCAGCAACAGCATTCGTCCAAACGGCACCAATGGCTTGTCGCCGTCTGCTTCCGCACGTGCCGTTTGTGACGTGGCACCATGGGTATGATGCGTCTTGATGCCGAGCAAGGGGACTGCGGCGAGTAAGCCGATAACGGTAACACTATACAGCGCCGTTCGATAGGCAATCTCGGACGTGGCCTCTACCCCGACGAGTGGTGCAACGATGCCAGGCAACATCCCACCAAGGATGGAACCGACAAATCCAATCAACGTCGATGCCGCGGCGTTGATGCCAAACATCGCTGCACGCTGACGCGGCTCGATAACCAGCGA
>CANHPK010000287.1 GCA_947462525.1 Roseiflexaceae bacterium
CGGCCCCAGCGTAAATGTTTGAGGGCAGATGTGACTTGGTATGTTTCTTCCATGCCGGTACCCATCGGTCCACCACAGATCAGGACGATGATATCGCCAGCGACAACGGTTCGTTCGCTTTGTCCCTTGATGGCACGCACCGCGTCTCGCTCACGCAAAAAGACTTTCGCTGGGCCGATTTTGCGATACACGCCGTCTGCATCGACCACCTGTGGATCAATGGCGGTGCTTTTGATGACTGAACCTTCGGGTGCTATGTTCCCGCGAGGGAACGTCACCGTCGACGTCAGCCCTGCCTGCCGTGCGCGTTCTGGAGAGTGGATGACGGTATCGGGGTCGACACCGTCACGTTCGCGCAAGAGTGCACGGATGGTATGCCGTCGTTCTGACTGTTCCCACCAGTCGAGGACGGTGTCGAGCGTTTCACCACTCACCGTCAGCACGCTGGTATCCAGCAACCCCATCGCCCGCAAGTGGAGCATGACCTCAGGCACCCCGCCAGCCATAAATGCCTGCACGGTCACATAATTGCGCGGTCCATTCGGGAGCACATCGACGAGCCGTGGTACACGACGATTGATTGCCTCCCAATCATCGACCGTCGGGTGCCGCAACCCAGCTGCATGTGCAATAGCGGGGATGTGCAAGAGCAAGTTGGTCGAACCGCCAAATGCAGCGTGGACGACCATAGCATTGTGTATCGCTCCATCAGTGAGAATGTCTCGGGTGGTGCGCTTTTCACGCTGGAGGCGTAGCACTGCCTTGGCCGATGCGCGGGCGAGTTCGAGCCAGATTGGTTGCCCAGAGGGTGCGAGCGCAGAATGTGGCAGAGCGAGCCCGAGTGCTTCTGCGACGACTTGGCTCGTGGCAGCTGTCCCCAAAAACTGGCAACCACCACCCGGTGACCCACATGCTCTGCAGCCTAATGCAGCAGCCTCACTGAGCGTCAGTTCCCCTTGTGCATAGCGCGCGCCGATGGTTTGCACTTTGCCGGCATCTTCGCCGTCCGTCGGCGGGAGTGTGACACCGCCTGGCACCAAAATGGTGGGCAAATTCGGTGTTCCTGCCAGGGCAAGCAACATCGCTGGTAAGCCTTTGTCACAGGTAGCGACGCCAATTACCGCTTTGCGTGTGGGGAGTGATCGTATTAATCGGCGAAAAACAATGGCTGCGTCATTGCGATACGGAAGGCTGTCGAACATGCCTTCGGTGCCTTGGGTACGGCCATCACAAGGATCGGTGACATAGCCCGCAAACGGCATCGAATGGAGCGAACGCAGTGTTTCGGCGGCTGCACGCATTTGCAATCCCACCTCCCAATGTCCGGTATGGTAGCCGAGGGCGACTGCCGTTCCATCGTTTTCGCGGATGCCGCCTTGCGTGCTCAAAATGAGGACCTGCGGTTGTGTGAGCTCGGCGGGATCCCAGCCCATGCCGACATTCTGCGTCCACCCAAACAAATCACCACTGGGACTGTTGCGGAGCAGATCATCGGTCAGCGGCAGCTCGCCGCTCGGGCCTTTTTGTTGGGCAATCACATCTAGTAAACCCGGGGTATCTGCATACAATTCTGCGAACCAATCGGATTGCATAATGCCTCGATTCTCAGCAAGGTGACGTGGTAAAATACAGTAGGCATTTGGCTATTCGATGCCAATAACGTCTGTTCGATTTTGACGAAAATGGTGAATATGCCTCTGGGGTTCTATTATCGCATCATCCTGATCTGCTTTGTGTTGGCGAGTTGCGGCACCATGCCCGTGACGACTGCCTTCCCGACACCGATTGTCGCTTCGGCAACAGCAACGGTGCTGCCCCTGCCTGCCAAAACAAATGGATTCGATCCTGCCTACGACGGCTTTGCATTTCGGAATTATGGATTCGATGAACGCGTCATCAATATGCTTCCTGCGGATGTCCTGCGTCTTTTTGGCACGGATGTCTGTGTAGGCAAGCAAGCAGAGCCTTGTACGCTGATCCCATCAGCGCAGGTTTGGATGCAAGAAATCAACCGTGCCATGCAGACAGGCCATTGCGAAGGCATGGCGGTACTCAGCCAATACTTTTATTATGGGATCCTGTCACCCGATAGCTTTGGTGCACTGCAGACGGCCGATTTGACGTTGGTCGACAATCCAACGCTCCAACGCGAAATAGCCTACTGGTGGGCGACGCAAGCAACGTACCCAACGCGTGCACACCGCACAATCGTCGATGCCAAATCATTGCTCAAAACACTCGCCGATACCCTCGACGCCGAAGCACCGATAGACGTCCTCTTCACTGTGGGTATGTACGAACGCGACTTTTCCCGTGGGCATACCGTCACACCAATTGGGATGCATTACACAGACCGGTCGCGTGCGGTGATAGAACTCTACGACAACAACATACCCGGCGAAGTACGGGAGATCATGGTCGACATCGCGACCAACAGTTGGTCGTACACCGCACCCAATGTCGACGGCACAATCGTAACCTACACCGGCGATGCCACCTCGAAAAATCTCGAGTTGACGGCTGCTGCACCACGCCTCGAACAACAGATTTGTCACTTCTGCCCGAGTAACCCGACGGTTGAATCGGTCGAAGATTTCACGACATTTTTCTTCTCGAGCAGTGCTACTTCTCCGCAGATTTCGCCCGTTCCGGTGTCGATGTACTTCATCGACGCACTCAAACGGCGTGTGGGTGTTGTCCTTGGTGTCGTGACCAACGAAATCCCCGGGGCCACGGTTTCTTTTTTGCGTGGCGCCGAAACGCCATGGTCTCCACTCGGTATGCCGACCATCGCTATACCGCCTGATGTCCAGGGGACCCTGAGCATCACTGGGCTCAGCGATGTGCCGCTGAATGTGTCTGCCTTTGGTCAAGGTGTGGTCACATCCGTCCAAAACCTGGACGTTGACCCAAACAGCGAAAGTGCAGTCATGCTCGATAGCGCAGTCGGTCAGGTGGTCGTTGCGAGTGCGACGGCAACGCAGCCCGACATTATTGTTGGCTACACTGGTGCAACACAGCATGTCACCATTGTTGCGGCAGATGTCCCCCTCTTGCCTGGGGGCAAGCTGGCACTGCAGGCTGACCAAACCACTAATGCAGTGTCGGTCTATGGCAGTAATCCTGCTCCGATTCGCCTCACAACGAGTCGACGCGATAACGATGGTACCCTCACCGAAGCCCAGACAGAACGCCCAGCGACCGATACGCAGTTGGCTGCGGCCCTCGATGCCGTGTCTGCCCTTCCAGCCAATCCTGCTCCCGATCAAGACGCCCCTTCAGCCAATACCGCGCAGCCAGTGGCTCCATCTGTGGTCCCTACCGTCCCGCCAACCAGAGAGCCCTCTGCGACGCCGATACCACTCCCAAGCACTGCGACAGCCACTCTCGTCCTCACTCCGGAGGTAGTCGTTGTGACCGACACTCCGTTGGTACTCCCGACCGAGACGCCTGTCGATACCCAAGAACCGACTCCGCGCCGGCCGACGCGACCCGTGGTGAATACACCGACGGCAGTGGCAACCATCACGCCTATCCCTGTGACCGATACCCCGCGTGCGACCAATACGATGACACCGTACCCCACGGCGACACAGACGGCGACACTCGTTCCGTCGGCAACCGAAACAC
>CANHPK010000288.1 GCA_947462525.1 Roseiflexaceae bacterium
GCAACAGTGACATCGGCAACCGGTTCACTTCCTTCGGTGCGCATATTGCTGACGGTCACGCGTGCCCCCATGGCACGCAACACCTCGAGGGCACCGATGCGCGTCGGGTTCATTCCAACACCCATGGTCGTGAGTTCTGCGTTGGGGTGAATCGCCGCAGCGACCCACCAAAATGCGGCCGAAGACGGATCACCGGGGACCCGGAGCGACAGTGCATAGGGAAAGACCGGGTGGACCGGTGGGGTAAGTGTGACGACATGCTCACGCGTCTGGATATCAATACCCATGCCAGCGAGCATTCGTTCGGTGTGATCACGCCCATCGATACGCCCACTCACCGTCATGACGCCGTCGCCCGACAAGGCTGCCAAGAGCACGGCGCTTTTGACTTGGGCAGATGCAATAGTGAGTTCATATTGGCCGCCGTGCAGGCGTGCGCCACGGACACTAATCGGCGCGAGCGCGCCCTGATTGCGCCCATCGAGCGTCGCACCGAGCCCGCGCAACGGATCAACAATACGCCGTTGTGGTCGTGATCGCAGCGATGCGTCGCCGGTAAGTACTGCGTACATCCCGTCGATACCCGCAAGCAAGCCAGTCATAAGTCGGAGCGTCGTACCCGAGTTCCCACAATCGAGCACATCGCTCGGCTCACGCAATCCACGCAAACCGACTCCATGCACAACCACGCGATCGGCGTGTTGTTCGATCTGCACACCCATGGCGCGGAAGCACGCAATCGTCGACAAACAATCAGCCCCAGGCAAAAAGTGGGTAATCTCGGCTTTGCCCTCAGCGATAGCATTGAACATGACGGCACGGTGCGAGATGGATTTGTCACCGGGCACAGAAAGAGCGCCACGAAGCCGCGGCGCTGCACTTATCTGTCTCGTAGCCATTGTGTATCCTTCGTGCGCAGCAGCATGGCAGCTAGCTGTCGCTGTTGATGATGAGCTTATAGCCGAAACCACGCACCGTCACGAGAAACTTGGGTTGGGCAGGGTCCACTTCGATGCGCTGTCGGACACGATAGACCAATGCATCAATCGCATTGAAATCATACACTTCGTAGTCCCAGATATCTTTCGCAATGTCTTCTTTGCTGACCACATTACCATTGCGTCGGTACAGCAAATGTAACAACTGGAACTCTTTGACGGTCAACGGTGGATCGAGCAATGCCCCTTTGATGTGCACCGTTTTGGCACCGTCGTCGATGATGATGTCGCCTTCTGGTGGTTTGCGTACACTGAAATTGGGCAGTTCGCCCTTCTGCGTCGCTTCGGGGTCAACGAATACAATCTCGGTCGCGCCAACCAAAATAACATCTTGGCTGTTGAGCCGCATCATATCCGAGATGACTTGGCCATTCACAAATGTCCCGTTGGTGCTCTTGAGGTCACGGACCAGGTACCCATGTGTATCGTGTTCGAGTGTTGCATGGCGGCGCGACGCGAGCGGATGCGTAATAACGATGTCGTTTTGTTGGTCGCGCCCGATGGTAATCACCTCGCGATGCCACTCGATTTGCACTTCGCTGATGTCGGGATGGCGAATACGCAACATAGGTACGGGATTCGTATGTATCACGTGTGCCTCCAATCATGCAATAAAAGTGCATATCGATGCGGAATGCGTGTGTCATCAAATCGTCATATGTTACAATGACCGTAATTACGCCGATTATACCACATCGTCGTCGAGTTGAGGGGTGCACCGTGTTGAATCTCGTCGGGCGACGCTTCGAACGCTACAAAATACATGCCGAGATCGGTCGTGGCGGGATGGCACGGGTCTACCGCGCCACCGACACCATACTTGGCAGGTCTGTTGCACTCAAAGTGCTTTCCCCACAACTTGCCAGCGATCCCGAATTTTCGGCCCGATTTCGCCGCGAAGGCAAAATCGTCGCAGGTCTGCAACACCCACACATCGTGACCCTGTTCGACATCGGCGAATCCGAGGGTATTCAATACCTCGCCATGGAGTTCATCGATGGGCGGAGCATCTATGCCGTCATCCGCGAACGTGGTGCGTTGCCTGGCGAAGTCGTTGCCATCCTGATCCGCGCGGTCGCATTGGCACTCGATTATGCACACGCACAAGGAGCGGTCCACCGCGATATCAAGCCCCAAAACATCCTCATCGACCAGAACGGCCGCATCCTCCTGACCGACTTCGGAATTTCGGTGTCGAGTAACGACGAAGCAGGGCGCCTCACCAAAACGGGCCTCTTTATGGGGACACCCGAATACATGTCGCCCGAGCAAGTCTCGGGGGAGGTCGTCGACCAGCGCACTGACCTGTATTCGCTTGCCATCAGCGCATACGAAATGTTCGCTGGCGAAGTTCCGTTTATTGGCAACACCCCCGAGCTCATCGTCGCGCACGCCCAAAAAACGCCGCCCGATTTGCCCGTGCAATCTCACGGCTTACCCGTGGGACTCGTTGCGGTGCTCCACAAAGCACTCGCGAAAAATCCCGATGATCGCTTTTCCTCGTGTCTTGCGTTTTCGATGGCCATCGACGCTGCGTTTGCCGAATTACCGGCCAATACCACCGCTTCTTCGATGGTTGCCGGCATGGCGCGCTCACGCCACGAATCCCCACGTTCGACACGTACGATCGAATCTGATGTCGACACCACGCGTGAACTCCATGCACCTGCCGCTCCCTACCCCACCGGAGCAGCAACCGCCCCGCGCAAACGCAACGTGCTCGAAGGGCGCAGCAATGCTCCGGCTCGGCCGAGTGCTACCGCTGCGGGATTCCCCCTGACGATTGTGGCACCCGTTGCATTCGGCGTCCTGATTGCCGGATTTCTGCTGGTACGATCGCTGCTCGCCGGCCCCGATGCACCGGTAGCGCTCACACCAAGTGCGACCATAACTCCCAACAGCACGCAGACGACCACCAGCACCCCACCGGCGTCACTGACACCCGAGCCCGTCATCATTGTCCCCACCCCAGAGTCGGCAACTGCTGTGCCGACCACCAAACCAGTCCGTACCAAGAAGCCAACCAAAATCCCTGCGACAGCCACTGCAGTCCCTATCGTTCCCAGCCCTTCGGCGATTATCGCCCCCACCGATGCCCCGACCATAACCCTGTTGCCGAGCAGTACTACCACCACCACTCCGACTGCCACGGTAACTGCAACCGAGACACAGACCGCCACGCCAACCAGCAGTCCTAGTCCGACCGCAACGGTCAGCAAGACGGCAACCCGCACGCCATCACGTACCAATACACCCACTACCGCTCCCGTGGTCGCAAGCGCCACACCGGTGCCGCCTACCGCTACTTCTATACCACCCACAACGGTGCCAGCTACCGACACGCCGGTGCCACCAACCGATACCGCCGTGCCTGTGCCGACTGCCACCCCATGATCGAGTTTCCGCCACCTCTCGCTGTGCGCTTGCGCGCGGAGCTGCACCGTACCCCGAGCAGTCAATGGGTCCCCAATGCACAGGCACTCAGCGAACGGTACCGCGGCACGCGCGATGGTATGCCGCTTGTCCGCACGGCACTTGATGCGTTGTCGTACGCTGCGTTGTTGATGCCGGCGACCTATGCGCAGCTCGACGGTGCCCTCCGTGCTACCCTCGAGCGC
>CANHPK010000289.1 GCA_947462525.1 Roseiflexaceae bacterium
CCACCGGGCGGCGCATCATCGCCGAGTCGTTCCCACCGACCGTCATCGAGCCATCGACCGATCGCGCTGCCTGGGATGCGCAACTCGCCGGGTTTGTGCGGCTGCCGCGCTGATCGTTGTCGGTTGTGTGTTCGGATAAAAACACGACAGCGTAGGCGAACCTATAATGAAGCAGGCGAAAATTTTTGAGAGAACGAGGCCCCGATGGACACCGAACAGCTCTATACATACCTCGAACGCAGCATCACCGAACGCCATTTAGCCGGTGACAAAGCCCAGCTTGTCAAATTACAGACCGCCTGTGGCGTCGTCATGGCCGCGGCCAACGACGCGGGTGCAGCGGCGCTGGCCAAGCGCTTCCAGATTTTGGCTGCCCGGGCCGCCAATCTGGCCGAAAAACTGACCGACAAGGGAGCGCGCTGATGACCGTCACGCTCGCGCGCATCGTTGACGCCCAGGCGGCCCTGCAGTCGGTCATCATCGCCACCCCGATGATCCCCGACGACCAGCTCAGCCGTCGCTTGGGCGCGCGCGTCGTCCACAAAGCCGAGTCCCTGCAGCGCTCGGGGTCGTTCAAAGTGCGCGGCGCCTACAACGCCATCCGCATGCTCGACGACGCAGCCCAGCAACGCGGTGTGGTCACCAACTCGGCCGGTAATCACGCCCAGGGTGTCGCCTTGGCGGCGCAATTGTATGGCGTGCCGGCGCAGCCGGTTTGGTGGCGTTGTTGGCCAGGCTTTTGAGGCGGGGTGTATTGCAATACATCTGGCCCCAAAAAAGAGCGGGACGCATTGTAATGCGTCCCGCTCTTTTAATGTCATCCGGTTCCGACGGATCCGTCCTCCATGACCATACACGCAGATTGCTTCGTCTGTGAGCATGTACCTCCGTGCATGGTCAAGGCGTTGGTGTAGCCGTCTTGGTCGGTGTGCGCGAGACCGCGACGCCGTTGTTTTGGTCACCCAGCACAATCACGCGACCGTTGCGCAAACCGAGGATGGTATTCGCGTACCCGGCGAATGCGCTGTAAATGTCGGTGTATTCAGGCGGAATGAACGTCTGGTTGTAATCGTTCCGTCCCCAGGCGATGACTTCGCCGTTGTTCTTGACGGCCATCGAGAACTGCGTACCTGCACTGACCTGTTTGATGTCTATCGCATTGGTCGGGATTTTTGCTTGGCCGAAGGTATTACCGCCCCATGCAAGCACCGTTCCTTTGTTGGTGAGTGCCAAATTATGATCCAGCCCGGCAGCAATCTGTGTAATTTCCTTCAAGGTTGCCGGCGGAGAAGACTCCTTGCGTGAGTTTGAACCCCATGCGCCCACCGTGCCATCGGCAAACAACACCACAGTGTGGGTGTTTCCTCCGACCACGCTTGTGACGACCTTCTTCAGCGCCGGTACTTGGGCCTGCAAGAAGCCGTTATCGCCCCATGCGATGACTTTGCCGGCTGTGGTCAATGCCAACCCGTGTGCGCCACCCGCAGCCACGGCCTTGATGCCAGACTGCACGGTATTGGGGAACTTCAACTGTCCTTTGGTATTTGCGCCCCATCCAAAGACACGACCACCCTTGAGTGCCAAGGCGAAGTTGGTGCCCACGGCGATATCCTGGATACCCGAGCCACAGCATGGTGGGATGGTCGCTTGGTTTTCACGATTCATACCCCAAGTAACCAATGTACCATTCTGCAGCAGACCGAGGACAAACGATGCGCCGATTGCACCTTTCTTCATCAAGAACGGAATCGGCGTTGGGGTTGCTGTTGGCGCAGGAGTAGCAACTACCCACTTAGCATACAGTGTCATATCAGTCGCAGTACTGGGCATATACGGGAACGTCAATGTACTGCCACCATCGCTTGCAGACCAGCCCCCAAAGGTGTAACCAGACCGCGTCGGTGCTGTTGGTTCTGAGATCGGCAAACCCTGCAACACGACTCCTGGGGCAATTGCAGTTCCAGCTTTGGTGTTATAGGTGAGGGTGTACACTCCCACAGCAACCGTAAGGCCGTCCATAGGACTACCTACAGCGGGATAGCCCGTTGCAGTAGAACGGATATATGCGGTAGCACCGCTGACGCCGCTAAATGCGTCACTTGCGATCGTCGGCTTATCACCCAAGAAATACACGCTTTTCAGGGCGCTTGCATTTTCGAACATGCGCGCCCCGATGGATGTGACTCCTGCGGGGATGGTGATGGCGGTGAGGGCAGTTGCATCTCTGAATGCACCCTCCGCGATGGATGTGAGTTGGCTACCGGCTGCGAAGGTGACGGTTTTGAGCGCGCTTGTACCATAAAACGCGGTAGTCCCAATGGATGTAACCCCTGCTGGAATGGTAATGGCCGTGAGCGCGCTTGCAACACCGAATGCAAAATCCCCGATGGATGTGAGTTGGCTACCGGCTGCGAAGGTGACGGTTTTGAGCGCGATTGTATTTTGGAATGCAAAAGGCTCGATTGATATGACCCCTGCTGGGATAGTGATAGCGGTGAGGGCAGGTGCATAACCGAATGCATTTCTCCCGATGGATGTGAGTTGGCTACCGGCTGCGAAGGTGACGGTTTTGAGCGCGCTTGCATAAGAGAACGCATCCGTCCCGATGGATGTGACCCTTGCCGGAATGGTCGCTGTGCCAGTACAACTAGTGTGACCGGTGACGACGTTGTCTGTGATAGTGAACGTGCCACTCAGCGAGCATGCTACGGTCGTTGTGGCTGCCTTTGCCACCGTACCATTTAACCCCAATAACATTATACAAATCAGGATGAGCGTGAGCATTCGGTTGTTCATGTTTTTTTCCTTGCTATAAAAAAATTCATCAACCATGCCAATGAAAAGGTAAATAGAATAAATCTATTTTATTTACTTTATCATATTTCCTGATAGAGTCAATTGACGCCCCATTTCAGCGAATTAATTCGTGAAATTCACAGCACACTATGCGCAATCATAGCGTCTTGTAACGTAGGACAATTGCCGCTGCGTTGCAGTATTTTCTCCAGATCGACGGTCAAACAGCATAGAGGATGTATGTTTTTATCAGGGAATCGCGACGGCGTAATTATATCGGTGCAGCAGGTGAGTATTCACGGCACCATCATGCTGGATGTTGCTTTCCAGTTAAAGAACGAAACCATTCCCCGCAGTGCACGCCTCGGCCCCGAGGCCATCAGTGGTGCGTTGGCACCCGGTGCCGCAGTGGTGGTTACCTTCTTGATGAACGTAGTGACCAGCATACGCGTGATATGTTAAGCCAAAAGCTATCCCTCGAAGGACCAGCGAACGGGCTATCTCCATCACGATGTGTGACCGAGATTGCACGTTATGGGTGTGTGCGGTTGGGTATGCCCAATACACTATCGTCTTCGCGTACCGACAGGTCTGACCTGTTCGTCGCCTTGATTTGCACCTGCCGAGCACGATTATGCCTAGACCTGCACAAACCGTGTGTCCCTGCAGCGACCCAAACAATCGCAACTGTACAGAGTTCCCCAGAGAAAAACTTTTTATATTACAGTTTATTTATTGAAAAAAACCATGTCATCTATTGGCAATGTCTGTGACCTATGTGGTGTTGATCTACTGCCCTGCGCAGCTGCATACAC
>CANHPK010000290.1 GCA_947462525.1 Roseiflexaceae bacterium
GCGGCGCGCTCGCTGAGGGCCGGCGTGATGCCGGTCAGGTGCATTGCCTTGATGCCAGCGAAGTGGCTGGCGTTCAGATCTTCGGGGCCCATATTGGCGGCTGCAGAGCCAGCGCGGTAATAAAACACGCGGCGCGCGCCGTCTGCCAACCACTCGCGGAAGAACACGCCGGTCGGGCGCGTTGCATCAACCTGCATGGCACTGGTGTCGACGCCTTCGCCTGCAAGAATATCAACCATGCGCCGACCGAACGGATCATTACCGATGCGCGTATGGAAGCGTGACGTGACACCCAAACGGGCCAACGCGATGGCGCAATTGGCCTCGGCACCGCCGATGTCCCATTTGAGCAACGGAGCGTCGTCGATTACCACCGGATCAGGTGGGTAGAGCACGGCCATACACTCGCCAAATGTCAGAACTTCTGGCATGACTACACCCCCCGCAACGCTGCGACACAGGCGCGTGCGCCGTTGGTCAAAAGCTGCCAATCACCGGCGTCGACGGCCTTGGCGGTCACCAAGCTACCGCCGATTCCGACACCCGTCGCACCTGCTGCCAAATACGACTGCAGATTGCTGGCGTCGATACCGCCGGTGGGGATGAGCTTGAGGAACGGCAATGGGGCCAAGATGTCTTTGATGTAGGCAGGCCCGAAATTGCGGGCGGGGAAGATCTTGATGAACTCGGCCCCGGCCTCGTGGGCGGTTAGTGCCTCGGTCGGGGTCAATGCACCGCAGCAGGTGGGGATGCCGGCTTTGGTCGCCTTTTTGATGACCTTGGGACGCACGGCGGGAGTCACCAGGAACTGTGCACCGGCGGCGATTGACTCGGTCGCGTCTTGTTCGGACAACACGGTGCCGACGCCGACCAACATACGGTCGCCGAGGGCATTGCGCACCTTGCTGACGGCGGCGAATGCGCCGCTGCCGGTCAAGGTATATTCAATTGCGTTAATGCCGCCTGCCAGTAGTGCTTCGGCGACGGCCAAGGCACGGTCATAATTATCGAGGCGCACAATCGCGACGATTTGCGCTCGTGCGACTGCTTCGCTGTACTTCCCCATGGATGGCTCCTTCGGCGTGTCGATCGCTCGTCATGTCTGCCACCTATCATACACCGATTTGGCATCGTTGCAGGGAGGGGAGGTGTATAATAAACAGACATTCCCTGACGAAAGGTTCGTATGGCAGACGCACCCCGTGCACAACGCATCCCCGTCACACACACCCTCCACGGCACCACCCGCGTCGACCCGTACAGCTGGTTGCGCGAACGCGCCAACCCGGCGGTGCATGCATACCTCGCTGCCGAAAACGCCTATGCCGCCGAGCAGCTCGACCCGACCCTGCAGACGCAGCTGACCAACGAACTCGTCAGCCGATTAGCGGTGACGGACGAGAGTGCGCCGCAGCGTATCGGGGCATATTCGTACCAGTTTCGCCTGGCGGCGGGGGCACAGTACCCCGTATTGGTGCGTTGGCCGAACGCTGATCCTGCGATTGCCGCCGTGGTCATCGACGTCGCCGCCGAGGCAGTCGGACAGTCCTTTTGCAAGGTGGGGAGCTGGCGGATCAGCCCGGATGGTGCGCTGGTGGCGTTCCTGATCGACACAAACGGCAGCGAACGCTTCAGACTGCATATCCGGCGCATCGCCGATGGCAGCCCGTGCATTACCCCGGTCGACGATTTGTATTATGGGCTCGAATGGTCGCCCGACAGTCAGGTCATCTACGCGGTGCGCCCCGACGAGGCCTGGCGCCCCAGCGAAGTGATTGCTTGGCGCTTTGGAGACCGCAATCAACCCGCACAGAGGATCTACCACGAGCCAGATGAGCGCTTCAATGTCGACCTGGCGGCGTCGGGTGATGGACTGCATCTGCTGATTGGCAGCTACAGTGCGCAAACCTCAGAGGTGTGGCTGTTTGACGCACAATCCGCGCTCAGCGTTGGCTGTGTGGCACCACGCGACGCGGGAGTCGAATACAGCGTTGCAATGGCGGGTACGCGCGTCTATCGGCTGACCAACCACGGTGCCACCAATTTCACCCTTTTTTCCAAACTGCTCGACCAGAGCGAATGGACCCACATCGTCCCCGAGCGGAGCGACACCCTCATCGAGCATATCACGGCACTCGCCGATTATGTCGTGCTGTGGGTGCGCCGCGGTGGCTTGCCGGGAATCGAATATCTGGCGCACGGGTCAATGCCGCTCCAGGCGCTGACGTTCCCCGACGCAGCCTATAGCCTAAGCGACACCGACAGCCACGAGTACGCCGCCAACGTGTTGGTCTACGGATATGCGACGCCGGTTATGCCGACGGTGACCAGTGCCATCGATCTGGCCAGTGGCAGCGTCGACGTGCGCAAGCGCGAGGCATTGGGATGCACGCACCGACCCGAGGACTACCTCGTCGAGCGCGTCCATGTGACGGCGCGTGACGGCGCACAGATCCCGCTGACCATCGTCGCCCATCGGAGCATCGCCCGCGACGGGACTGCCCCCGCGCTCCAGATCGGCTACGGCGCGTATGGTGCCAACCTCAATGTCGGCTTTGTCATCGAGCGCCTCAGTCTGCTGGAACGTGGCGTGGTGCTGGCATTTGCCCACATACGCGGCGGTGGCGAGGGTGGCCGCAATTGGTATCTCGACGGCAAGCTGGCGCACAAGCAGCACACGTTTGACGACTTCATCGACTGTACGCAGTACCTCATTGATCAGCGCTACACCAGCGCGGCACGGTTGGCATGCTATGGGCGTAGTGCGGGTGGGTTGCTGGTCGGTACGGTGGTGACCCAACGGCCCGAGCTCTATGCCGCTGCAATTGCATTGGTGCCGTTTGTCGATGTCATCAACACGATGTGCGACCCGACCATCCCGTTGACAGTGCCCGAATACGAAGAATGGGGCAATCCGACTATTCCTGCCGAAGCGGCGGTAATGCAACGCTATTCTCCGTATGACCACACCGTTGCCCAGCGCTACCCGGCGTTGTTGTTGACTGCGGGGTTCCAAGACCCGCGTGTGTCGTATTGGGAGCCGGCCAAGTGGATTGCAGCGCTCCGCCATGCGGCACCGTCAGGGACGTATTATCTCGTCACCGATATGCACGCCGGGCACGCCGGCAAAAGCGGACGGACCGCCATCATGGCCGACCGCGCCATTGAGTACACCTTCTTGTGTCAGCATCTCGCGCTGCCACATCTGCCATTGCTCCAAGAGGAACGCACATGACGACACACACTGAACGCCCCGGCATGTTTGGCCCGTATGGTGGCAGTTATATCCCCGAGACATTGGCACCATCGGTGGCGACCCTCATCGAGGCATATGCCGCTATCAAAGACGATGCGGCATTTTGGGCTGAGCTCGCCGGTCTGCAGGCGTCGTTCATTGGCCGCCCAACGGCCTTGACGCATGCCAAGCGATTGACCGCCCACTGTGGCGGCGCTCAGATTTACCTCAAGCGTGAGGATTTGGCGCACACCGGTGCCCACAAAATCAATAATGCGCTCGGTCAGGGATTGTTGGCCAAGCGCATGGGCAAGACCCGCATCATCGCCGAAACGGGCGCCGGCCAGCACGGCGTCGCCACC
>CANHPK010000291.1 GCA_947462525.1 Roseiflexaceae bacterium
CATGGCACGTGATCCACAGATGGCGCAGCTTCTGCAGCATCGTTTTGATGGTGCTGGCATTCGAGAACTCGAGGGAATGGCACTCGGTAATCTCATGCTTGCAGCACTCTTCCGTGAACACGGCAACTTCGCACAGGCTGTCGCCATCATTGCACACATGGCCGATTGTGCAGCCACCGTTCTGCCAGTCAGCCAAGAATCCAGCCAACTCTGTGCGCGGTTGATCGATGGGACTGATGTAGTGGGAGAACTCGCGGTACGCACCCCTCACAAGGCACCCATTGCCTATTGTCGCCTCGAACCACACGTGCGCGCACTCCCCGATGTGCTTCAAGCAATTCGCGATGCAGATGCGATTATCATCGGCCCCGGGAGCTTTTATACGACCCTCCATGCTGTGCTCCTGCCTGAAGGTGTTCGTGCTGCGCTGGCGGCGAGTCACGCGCACATCGTTTTTGTTGCCAATACCACTACACAGAGCGGTCAAACCGAGCATCTGGACTGCGTCGGTCATGTATCGCATTTGGTCCACATGCTCGGCACTGGCGTCGTCGATACCGTTGTGCTCAACAGTGGCGTGCCATCCGAGGCGCAGCGCGAACGCCTCGCTGCAGACGGATTGCAGGCTTTGACCGCCAGCGCCACAGAAGTCGCTACCATCGAACAGATGGGGCTGCAGGTCATCGTTCAGCCATTGACCGAGACAGCGCGAGCGGATCGTCAGCTGTGGAACAAACAAGATACCCTGCGGCACGACCCTGCACTGCTCCGTGCGGTGTTCGCGCAACTGCTGACCTGATACAATCATGAAGATATGACAAAGGAGTCTGCATGCAGGCAAATTATCAACCGTTGACGACATTTATCGAATATCCGCCGTCTACCATGCAAGAAAAAGCAGCGACATTCCGCGCTGATATGCAACGACGTCGTTCTGTTCGGTCTTTTTCAGATAGACCAGTGCCGCGTACGATTATTGAAGATGTACTCCTCACTGCGGGATCTGCGCCATGCGGTGCAAATCAGCAACCGTGGCATTTCTGTGCAATCAGCAGTCCCAGCATGAAGCACGCAATCCGAAGTGCTGCCGAAGTCGAAGAGCAGACGTTCTACAGTGGGCGTGCACCGACCGAGTGGCTCAATGCGTTAGCACCACTGGGTACCAATGCCAGCAAACCGTTTTTGGATATCGCTCCCTGGCTCATTGTCTGCTTCGCCGAGAGCTATCATCTCAAAGAAGATGGAAGCAAGGGCAAAAACTACTACGTCACCGAGTCCGTCGGCATTGCAGTCGGGATGTTAATCAGCGCCATCCATATGGCCGGGTTAGCCACCCTTACCCATACTCCAAGCCCGATGGGTTTCTTGACAGATATTTGCGGTCGTGGCGACAACGAACGGGCCTTTCTGTTGCTACCGGTCGGGTATCCCGCCGATGACTGCACGGTACCGGTCATCACCAAAAAGTCACTCACACAGATTGCCACGTTCTTCGAAGCGTAGAATCATGCCAGCCCGTTCTCGCATGGCCGAGAACGGGTTTTCGGTGCACTGAACAGGTCCGGATGCCCGGATTGCCATGGATACCATGACGGTACATCGTCACTTAGGAGCAACCATGCGTGTCTCGGTACAGCGTCCCTTCGGTATCATCGTGCTTTTGTCCGTTTGTGTAACATTGACATTTATCGGGCAAACGATGCCCTATCCGGTGCTCGCACCGTGGCTCACCGCACAAGGGTTGAGCCTCGGTTCGTTGGGTTGGCTCAGTTTTGCCTTTTCGTTGGGGAACTTGATCGGTGCACCGGTCGCTGGTGGACTGGTGGACCGTTGGGGACGTCGCCCGATGCTCTTGATCGGGTTGATGACCATCGTCGTGACCAATGCGGTTGTTCCCTTGTTTGATTCGTTCGAAAGCATTGTCGTGTTGCGGTTCCTGTTGGGGATTGGCAATGCAGGGACGATGCCAGCGGCAATTGCAGTGGCGGCAGATATTTCGCCCGAAGCACATCGTGCAAAATGGATAGGCTTGGTCACCGGCGGCATTTCGGTCGGACTCATTATTGGACCGACGGTCGGCGGGATCCTGTATGACGCGCTGGGATTTGCAGCGCCGTTTTATGTATCTGGCGTGACCGCGTTCGTGGCGTTTGTACTCGTTGTGGTGCTTGTCCCCGAGACGCGTGCCGCTACGCTGACGCGCCAAGAACAGGTGCACATCGGTATGTTGGATGTGCTCCGCAACCCGCCGCGCCCGTTGGCTGTGTTGGCGTTGCTGTTGTGGGTAGACTTCCTCTGGGTTTTTTCGTGGGTAGCGACCGAGCCCGCGATGCTGAAGCATCTCTATGGTGATTTGGCCTATACAGCCACGATGTTTGGGACAGCGGTCGGTGTGTTTGGCGCAGCCACTGCACTCGTCTCGATGGTGGCGGGTGGCTTAAGCGATCGCTTTGGCCGGTTCCCTATGATTGCAATTGGTTTGTTGCTGAATGTCAGTTGGTATTTCGGGGTGGCCTACGTGACCGACTACCCCTGGATGCTGGCGGCCTCAATCATATCGGGTGTGGGTGCAGGATTAGTAACCCCCGCGCTGAGTGCTGCATATGTCGATATGACCGATCCGAGTCACCGCGGCCGGGTAGCAGCGCTCAAAGAAATGATTATCTCGATCGGCGGGATGGGCGGGCCGTTGTTTTCGGTATATATGACCGAACGTGTCGCCCCGACGCAGCTGTTGGTTGCTGCAGCACTCCTGATTGCCGTGACGGGCTTGGGTGCCGCTGGTTTTGCGCTGAAGCGTCGTGGCATTGGACAGATGAACCCATCGTCGCCTCGAAAGGACTAGCAGACAGATGCGTCGCACATACTCTCCATTTACGGTTATCTTGTTGCTCTCGTTTTGTGTGATGATGATGTTCGTCGGTCATACGATGCCGTACCCACTGATGGCGCCATGGCTCAAAGAGCTGGGCTTGGGGATGGGCTCGCTCGGCTGGGTCAGTCTGAGTTTTTCGATCGGCAATCTGGTGGGCGCACCGTTTGCAGGGACACTTGTAGACCGCTGGGGACGCCGCCCCATGCTCATCATCGGTCTGCTGTCGATGGTCGTCATCAACGCCGTATCTCCCTTGCTCGACTCATTTGTGGGGTTCGTCGTATTGCGCGGTCTGTTGGGCATCGGCAATGCCGGCATCATGCCGGCAGCGTTGGCCGCAGCAACAGACATCACGCCCCCCGAGCAGCGTGGCAGATGGTTGGGCTTGGTGGGCGGTGGTGTGAGCATCGGGACCATTTTTGGCCCGACGGTGGGCGGGGTGCTGTATGACGCCTATGGCTTTGGGATGCCGTTTTATTTGTCTGCAATCCTCGCGTTTGTAGCGGTGTTCTGTGTCTGGTTCATGGTCCCCGAGACCCGAGTTGCCTCTGCGGAGACCGACACGTCAGCAGCACACGAAGGCTTCTTGGCGGTCTTTCGTGACCCACCGCGGCCGGTCTGGATGTTTCTCATGCTGTTGTGGGTCGACTTCGTGTGGGTCTATGCATGGGTAGCGACCGAGCCTGCTGCACTGGCATTGTTGTATACCGACGCACG
>CANHPK010000292.1 GCA_947462525.1 Roseiflexaceae bacterium
ACTTCGCCAAAGGGACCTCGTCGCGTGCCACCAAACTGGTACACGGCGGGGTGCGCTACCTGGCCCAGGGTAATATTTCGCTCGTCTACGAAGCCCTGCACGAACGCGGCCGATTGCTGGCAAACGCACCACATCTGGTCCGGGTCTTGCCGCATGTTGTCCCGGCATACACCTGGTACGACCTGCCGTTTTATGGCGCGGGCTTATTGCTCTATAGCGTCTTGGCAGGCTCGCTGGGATTTGGGATGTCACGCATCGTCAGCAAAGCAGAGTCATTGCGATTGGCCCCCACGCTGAGCCAGACGGGACTCAAAGGCGGCGTGGTCTATTTCGACGGTCAATTCGACGATAGTCGGCTGGCAATCACCCTGATGCGTACGGCACTCGACCACGGTGCAACGCTGATCAATCACATGCCGGTGACCGGATTGGTGCATACCAACGGTGAAATTAGCGGCGTGCAGCTCACCGACAGCGAGACGGGACAGACCTACACCGCACACGCCAATGCGGTCGTCAATGCGACCGGGGTATTTGTTGATGCCGTACGGAGCATGGACAAGGCGGATGTCACCGCACTGGTCACCCCGAGTCAGGGGATCCATATCGTCGTCGACCGGAGCTTCTTGCCCGGCGATCATGCCGTCATGATCCCCAAAACCGCCGATGGGCGGGTCTTGTTTGCCTTGCCGTGGCACGATTGTGTCGTGATTGGTACGACCGATACCGGCGTGCCACGGGCCGAATTCGAGCCGCGCCCCCTGGCAGCCGAGATCGAGTTTGTGCTGTCGCACACCGAAAAATACCTGACCCGACGACCGCAACCGAGCGACATCCGGAGCGTCTTTGCGGGTCTACGGCCGTTGGTCAAACGGGGCGACGGCGCAACCAAAACGTTGTCGCGTGATCACACCATATTGTTTGCCGAATCCGGCTTGATGACCATCACCGGCGGCAAGTGGACGACCTACCGACACATGGCAGAGGACGCCGTCAATCAATTGAGCGCGCGCGGATTGATCGCGAACAAACCCTGCATCACCAAAACGCTGCGCTTGCACGGCTTTACCACGGTGCGCGACAGCGACAGCATGCAAGTGTATGGGAGCGATGCGGCAGCGGTCCGTGATTTGGCGACCCACAACCGAGCCTGGGCAGCGCTCATCCACCCGGATTTACCCTACACGCAGGCAGAAGTCATCTATGCGGTGCGGACCGAACTGGCACGGACGGTCGAAGACGTCTTGTCGCGCCGGACTCGCGCATTGCTGATTAATGCTCAAGCAAGTTGTGCTGCTGCACCCGTGGTGGCAGCATTGATTGCCGCAGAGCTCGGGTACGATGATGCCTGGCAAGCCGCGCAGGTGGCCGAGTACACGGCGTTGGCCGAAGGCTACATCATTCGCTGACCCGCTCCAACGCCACACCCCGCACGCGGCAGAGGCCACGTGCGGGGTGTTTGTGTCGGATGCAGGTGTTTAGCCGCGGCGGGCGGTGATCTCGGCGGTCAAGGCAGGGACAATCTCGGCCGCATCGCCCACAATGCCGTAGGTGGCAATGCGGAAGATGGGGGCGTCGGCGTCTTTGTTGATAGCCACGATGGTACGAGCGGTGCGCATCCCGGCGAGGTGCTGGATGGCGCCCGAAATCCCGACCGCGATGTACAACTTGGGGCTGACGGTTTTGCCCGTCTGACCGACCTGGTGGTCGTATGCAATCCAGCCCGCGTCGACGATTGCACGTGAGGCACCATAGGCGCCACCCGTAGCATTCGCCAGAGCAGGGATGAGTGCGTGGTAGTTTTCGGCCGACCCCAACCCGCGCCCGCCCGATACGATGATCCCTGCATCGCTCAGACTGACGCCGCTGGAGCTTTTGCGGCTCGACACATGCGTGATGCGCGTGGCCAATCCGGCAACGTCGATGGCGACGATGGGTGTGGACGCAGCGGCAGGTGTTGCCTCGGCGTGGGTCTGTTTGCGGACCGACACAACCACGGTCGCTGCCGTATACGCGAGGGTAGTTGCGACATTGCCGGCGTGCGAACTACGCACGGCGACGACGGAACCGCCGTCTACCCGGACGTCACTGGCATCTGCGGCCAATGCACCGCCGAGAGCGCCAGCCAGGCCGGCACTGACGTCGCGCATGCGCAACGAGGCAGTGGTAAGTACGATGGCGGGCTTGGTCTGCGCAACGACAGCATTGGCTGCCTGGACGAATGCGTCAGCCGGCAGGTGGGTCAAGGCAGTGTGTGAGACCGTCACCACGGATGTTGCACCGTAGCGGGCAGCGTCGGTGGCGATTGCAGCAACATCCGCGCCGAACACGGCGATGGTGGTGGTGCCGAGGGCGTTGGCCCGGGCAATCACTTCACGCTGGGGACCGGTCAATTGGGTTGCCCCTTGCGGCGCATCGATCAACACGAGAATGTTTGTCATGATGCCTCCTACAGGGCCTGATCGGCGATGAGCCGATCGACGAGGGTGCGTACCTTGCTTGCCACATCGGGACCTGCGATGATTTCGCCGGCTTTGCGGGCAGCGGGGGGAATGCGGTCGACAACGCACGCAACATTGGTGAAGGCCGCTGCGGCGATGACCGGCACCTCGGCTTTGGCGTACTTGCGCACACGCAACAGCGATGGGAAGCGTGGTTCGACCTCACCTTTGCCCACGCTGATCAGCACGGGGAGCGGAACCGAGACGACCTCAGTCTCGTCTTCGAGGCTGCGCTCGAGTTCGAGGGTGGTGGCACTGGACGAGAGGATTTTGGTGACATAGGTGACATGCGTCCAGCCGAGGGCCTGGGCCAACATGGGCCCAAACGCTGCACTTTCGTCGTCGGTGGCGGTACGACCACAGACGATGACATCGGCTGCGGGCAACGTCCCAATGGCGCTCCGCAGGATACCTACGGCACTGGCAATGTCGGGTTCACCATCGGCGGTGACCAGCACCGCGTTGGTCGCACCCATGGCCAACGAGCGACGCAACTGATCGACCGTCTCGTCCGTGCCGAGCGACAGGACGGTGACATCACCACCGTGCTCGTCGTTGAGCGACAACGCGGCCTCGAGTGCGTACTCGTCGAAGAGGTTCAAGATGGGCTCGATGCCGCTGGCATCGATGCGCTTGTGCGCATCGATGGCGACCGTGTTGTCGCGCGGCACCTGTTTGATACAGGCAATGATATGCATTGGTTACTCTGCTTCCCAGGCGTCTTTGTTGTAGGCGGGCAGTTCACAGCGCAGTTTGGGGGCGAGTTCGCGGGTACCCATGGCGAAATCAGCTTGGAGCAGCTCTTGCAGTTCGCGGGTACCCTCGTAGATGACGCCGCCACGGGCATTCCGCAAGAAGCGCTCGACCGGGTATTCGTCCGAGAAGCCGTATGCACCGTGGATCTGGACTGCATCGTCGGCGGACTCCCAGCTGCTGACGGTGGCGTGCCACTTGGCCAACGTGGTTTCACGCGAGTTACGTCGACCAGCGTTCTTCATCCAGCCGGCTTTATAGACCAGCAAACGCCCCATGTCCATTTTGCGGACCATGGTGCTTATCATGCGCTTGACCAACTGA
>CANHPK010000293.1 GCA_947462525.1 Roseiflexaceae bacterium
CGGATTCGTCGGCTGGATTGCAATGCCGTCTGAACCACCGCTGTTTGCGGTGCCCGAAATGTTGAATCCTTGGATGGAGAGCGCATTGTTCGCATCGACACCGCTACCGGTAACCGAGATGACGGGGAGGCTGGTGTCGGTTGCAGTGATACCAGTCCCGGCGCTACTCGACCCTGCACCAAGCAGTTTGATTTGCTTGTTGATTACCACATTTTCTTGGTATGTGCCTGCACCCACCGTGACTACATCTCCGACGGCTGCGATGTCGACGCCGCGTTGAATGGATCCCGATTGGGTGGTCACATAGACGTTGCCTGCGTTGACACGGACCAAGCCGAGTGCTGCATTGTCACTCTTGTGCGAGATTTTGTCTTCGATGGTCATGTTTTGCGCGACCGTTCCGGTTGTACCGGTCACCCCATCGAAGATTGCTGCGGTCGCGTCGATGGCTCCCGCATTATTTACCAGTTTGACATAGTTGCCACTCTGGCCATTCAAGGCCAACCCGCTCAGCGTGTCCACCGAGGCAAAGGCTTCTTCGAGCACCAAGCCATTGGTACCGCCGTTGACCGTTACTCCGCTCCCTACGTTCAACTTCACGTTGCGCTTCGCCACCAATGGTGCGATGTTTGCGGTGGCCCAGCCGGCACTGTCCTTGATCTGCAGACCCGTGCCGTCTGTCTTCACGTTCATCGTCACATTGGCGATGCTTGCATGAGCGCCGGTGCGAGCGATGCCGTAATTAGTGGCGGCATCCGTGTCCACGTTGTGCATGAACAGACCCACATCCACGTTACTCACGGTACCGCCAGTGATGGCACCGACGTTCGCAGTTCCGTTGGAGGTCTGGTTGTTATCCACACTCCACAGCCAGTAGCCGTAGCCGACCGTGCTGCTCGCCGCCCCACTGCCGCTGATGTTGTTGTTGCTCAGCGCCCAGCGCTCTGGCGTGGATACCTGTGGCAATGCCACCTGGTTCACCATGTTCTGTGGCGTTGATATGGTTGACAACATCACGCCGTACCACTTCGTGAACTCACTCGTGTTCACCGCGCTGATACTGTTGTTGCGAATCGTGAACGGCTCTGCGGCGTACAGGTTCATCCAGATACCCATCTGCCGTGCCGTAATCGTGTTGCCGGCGATCTCCTGGTACTCACTCCCCGCTTGGTTGCCGATGCGGAACGAGTTCACGTACACACCGTAGCGTGCGTTGTTCACCACGTTATTGGTAATCGCCGTGTACATGCTGTTGCGTACATCAATACCCAACGACCCGATGTTCTGTACCCGGTTGCCATCAATCACATTGCTGCTTGAATAGACGGAGGCTGCGTTCGTCGGAAAGAAGTTTGTGGACTGCTGGAAGCGGATACCTGCCGAATACATGTTCTGGACCACATTATTTGCCACGCGGATGTTGTTCAAGCCGTTGCTTGACACATACACGCCACGGGCTGCGTCCATCGACATGTTCGCGCTACCCACAAAGCCGAACGTGCTGTCAGCCAAGCTCGGGTTGTCACCATCGATCGTCAAGCCGTCGATGACCACGCCTGAGGCGGCAATGGTCACCATGTTCGAGCCGATGGATGCAGTATCGGTGTTGGTCGTGGCGGGAACAATGACTGCCTCCGTCACGCGCGTACCCGTGTTCGGATTGATCCCGTAGTTTGGACCGCGCAATACAACCGCCTTGGAGACCGTGATTGCTTCGGCATACGTACCTGGGCCGACATTGACACTATCACCGACGCTCGCAGCGTTGACGCCGCGCTGAATCGAACCCGATTGCGTCGTCACATAGATGTTACCTGCGTTGACACGGACCAACCCGAGCGCGGCATCGTCGGTCTTGTGGGTGATGGTGTCTTCAATTGCGTACAGTTGGCTCATCGATGCAGTGAGACCAGTGACTCCATCAAATGTAATATTCGTTGCATCGACAGTGTTGGTGTGGTTTTGTATCGCAATGCGGGTGCCGCTTTGTCCGTTCAATGCGGTACCTGCGGTCGCATCAAGGGTGACATCAGCGCCTTCGATGGCGATTCCGGTTACCCCGCCGACGATGGAGGTAGTGTCTACGAGACGAACGGTCGTTCGTGCACTATTGGTATTTGATGCGTGATCGACGAGCTTGACACCGACGGTTGTTGCAGCGATGCGCACATCCGAAAGCGTCAGACTGCTGGTGCCAGCATTGCCCCAGCTTGGGTCATAATTGCTGGCAACCACACCCATTGAAGCACCATTGACCGAGCCACCGTCGACGACGACACCCTCAGCGGTCGTGTTCCAGCTGTAGTAACCGGTGTCATACCCATTGACGATGTTATCGGTGATGGTGGCGGATACCGCCAAACTGTCCAACTCTATCCCGACGCTGCCGGTACGTGCGCTGGCTGCGTCGCTGTTGCTCATGGTGTTGGTGCTGATACGCCAGGGGGTAGCCGTTCCATATTGCAGATTGTGCATGATGCCGTTTACGTTGGCATACGACATATCTCCAACAACGGTGACGGTCTGCTGGCTGATGGTATTGTTGCTGATCTGCACGACACTGTTGGTCGGAGCAGGCAGTGAGTGGTTGTTTGTCTGGATACCACGCCACGAATCTTGAATCGTGTTGCTGTCAATCAGCGCATAGTAGTTGTTGCGTGCTGCAATGCCCGCAAACCATGCCGCATTATCGACCCGGTTGTTCAACACCTGTCCGTACATCGGTGTCGTACCTTCGCCGCCCAACAACACACCGAATTGGAAGGTGTTTTGGACGACCGAGTTGCGAATCAGGACCCCAGGTGCGGTTGCATAAATACCTACATCTACCTGGAGGTTCGCTCCTTTGGACATGTAGGTTGCGTTAGTCACGTTGCTATTCGACCCATTGACCGTCAGACCATCGAGGACGACGTCTGCGGCAGTCACGGTCACCAACTCAGTCAGTGCTTCTGTCGGCACCGTGTCTACTGGTGGGACGATGATGCTCTCGGCACCGCGGCTGGTTGCACTGCCAACAACCCCTGCATTTGCACCCAACAGTTGAACGGTTTTGTCGATGACCAGGATTTCTGGGTAGGTCCCTGCCTGGACATGGATGATTTCGCCGTTGGTTGCATTGTTGATCGAACGCTGAATCGATCCAGCTGCGGTGGTGTAGAGCGTACCAGCGGTCACACGGACCATACCGAGCGCACTATCGTCTTGCTTGTGCAGGATTTTGTCTTCGATTGCATAAAAGTTGGCGATACTTGCGGTGGGCGACGCGACACCATCAAATGACACAGCTGTGGCATCCAGCGTTGATGTGTTGTTGATGAGGCGAATATAGTTTGCCAGCTGACCCACAAAGGTCACGTTCCCGAGCACCGGCACTTGTGCACTGGCGTTTTCGATGCTCAGCCCTTGTGCACCGCCTTGGAACAACACGCCATCGCCGAAGGTCGCACTGACCGTGGCATGCGTGCTGCGTGTGCTGTCATGGACACGCACACCTGTGGTGCGGGCAGCAATCGTCACGTCTTGGATCGTGGCATATGAACCACGGGTCGCGTTGAAGTTGTTGCCTTCGTAG
>CANHPK010000294.1 GCA_947462525.1 Roseiflexaceae bacterium
CGGCGTAGCCATCTGGCGATGACGTCTCGACCAAGACTTCGTCGGGACTGATGCGCAAGGTCTGGCCGTCGACGACGAGGTCGAACGAATTGCCTTGTTCGACCGCTACGGCGATCGCGCGGGCATGGTCGCCGCTGAGGGCTTTGAGGGCTTCGCCGAGGGCGGGCACCAACTTGCCGTACTTTTTGCCGACGGTACGCAGGTTCGGCTTGAAGCGGTAGTCGATGAAGGTCGCGCCGGTCTCGAGCCAGCGGACAGACTTGACGTTGAGCTCCTCGCGGATGTCGCTCTCGAACGCGGGCATCGCTGCAGCCACTGCCGAGGGGACGCGCACCAGGATGGCGGGTAGGGGCTGGCGGATCTTGAGGGCGGCGGTACGGCGGGCGGCCCGGCCGAGGCCGACCAATGTCTGGACGACGTCGATGCTGGCCACCAGGGTGTCGTCGCGCCAGGCGGGCACACTCTGTGGCCATTTGGCCATGTGGACCGACGGACCGGCGTTTGGTGCTTTGGACAGGACCAGGTTGCTGTACATCTCTTCGGCGATGAAGGGCATGAAGGGTGCCAACAGCTTACTGAGGGTCACCAGACAGGTATACAGTGTGGCGTATGCTGCTTGTGTGTCACCGTCGTTTTCGGTCTTCCAGAAGCGGCGCCGGCTACGGCGCACGTACCAGTTGGAGAGCTCTTCGACGAAGCGTTCGATGGCCTTGGCTGGGGCATGGATGTCGTAGCTATCGAGCTCGCTGCTGACCGTGCGCACCAGATGGTCGAGGCGTGCCAGTGCCCAGCGGTCGAGGGGATTGGTGAGTGTGGCGACGTCGAGGGTGAGGCTGCCGTCGGCGTTGAGGAGCCCGGCAGGCGTCCAGCCATCGAGGTTGGCGTAGGTCACAAAAAACGAGTAGGTGTTCCACAGCGTCAGTGTGAACTGGCGGAGCATGTCGCCGACCAGCTCGCGTGAGAAGCGGCGGGGGTTGTACGGCGGTGCCGAGGCGAACATATACCAGCGGACGGCGTCGGTACCGAACTCGTCGATGATTTCCCACGGGTTGACGATATTGCCGCGCGACTTGGACATTTTCTCGCCCTTGCCGTCGAGAATATGCCCGAGGCAGATGACGTTTTTGTAGGCGGGACGGTCGAACAACAAGGTCGACACGGCGTGCAGGGTGTAGAACCAGCCACGGGTTTGGTCGATGGCTTCGGAGATGTAGTCGGCCTGGCCGGCGTACTTCTCGAAGAGTTCTTTGTTTTCGAACGGATAGTGCCATTGTGCGACCGGCATGGCGCCCGAGTCGAACCAGCAGTCGGCCACATCTGGGATGCGGCGCATGGTGCCGTGGATGGGATCTTGCCAGGTCACTTCGTCGACGTAGGGGCGGTGCAGGTCGAGTTCGCTGAGCGAACGACCCACTTTGGCCTCGAGCTCGGCGACCGAGCCGATGCACTCGCTGTGCTTGCCGTCGTCTGACACCCAGATGGGCAACGGGGTGCCCCAGTAGCGCTCGCGACTGATGGCCCAGTCGATATTGTTGGCCAGCCAGTTGCCGAAGCGGCCGTTCTGGATGTGGTCGGGCACCCAATGGACTTCTTGGTTGGTTGCTACCAAGCGGTCTTTGAGGGCAGTGGTGCGGATGTACCAGCTGGGTTTTGCGTAGAACAGCAGCGGTGTTTTGCAGCGCCAGCAGAAGGGGTAGGTGTGCTTGACGCGGGCGCTTTTGAACAAATCGCCGCGCTCTTTGAGGAACTTGGTGATGACCGGATCGGCGGCCTTGAAGAACATATTGGCGAAGCCCATGGACTCGAACTGCGGCATCGTGTTGCCGTTCAAATCGACCGAAAAGAGCGTCGGCAGGCCGTGTTTGCGACCCACATCCAAGTCGCCATAGGCAGGTGCGATGTGCACAATGCCGGTACCGTCGTCGAGCGACACGAAGTCGTCGCCGATGACGCGGTAGCCGGTGCTCAGGTCGGGTTTGTCGCCGGGTCCGGGGACGCCATCGAAGAGGCGCGTGTAGCGGGCGCCGGTCAATTGGGTACCGGTGTAGGTAGAAAGGACGGTGTGGTTTTCACCGAGCACGGTAGTGGCCAGGCTGGAGGCCAAGATGACGCGCTCGCGGGCACCGTCGGGGCCACATTCGGCCAAGACGTAGTCGGCATCGGGATTGACGGCCAGGGCGACGTTGGCAGGCAGGGTCCAGGGCGTGGTGGTCCAGGCGAGGAAGGCGGCGCCGGCCAGGGCTGCGTCGAGGGGATGGCCGCTCGGATCGAGCCGGAAGCGCAACCAGACCGATGGGTCATCGACGTCGTCTTCGTAGCCCTGATTGACTTCGGCGTCGGACAAGGTGGTGCCACAGCGGGGGCAGTGCATGGTGACTTTGTAATCGCGGAAGAGCAGATCGCGGTCCCAGAACTGGCGCAGGATCCACCAGAGGGACTCGATATACGAGTTGTCGAAGGTGCTGTACGGCTTTTCCATATCGATCCAATAGGCGATACGGTCGGTCATGCGCTCCCATTCGCTGATGTAGGTCTGGACCGATGATTTGCATTCTGCGTTGAAGGCTGCGATGCCGAAGCGTTCGATATCGGGTTTGCCGGCGAACCCGAGCTTCTTTTCGACCTCGATTTCGACCGGGAGGCCGTGGGTGTCCCAGCCGCCGCGGGCGCCGATGACGTGCTCGCCGCACATGCGATGGTACCGGATGATGATGTCTTTGGAGACGCGGGCTTCGACGTGGTGCACGCCCGGCTTGCCGTTGGCGGTGGGTGGTCCTTCGAAGAAGATGAATGGTTTGGCATGGTCACCGTGGGCCAGTGCTTGTTTTTTGATGTCGTTGGAACGCCAATAATCGCCGATGCGATCTTCGAGGGCGACGAACGACGCACGTGTGTCGACAGCACGAAAACTCATAGGTTTGCTCCCGAAAAAAGAATACAAAAATACCCGCCCCTGCAGACAGGGACGAGGTCAAAAACCCCGCGGTACCACCCTGATTGTCATGCCCTGCATGACCACTTGTCGGCGCTGACACGCCGTGCCCTGCTAACGGAGGGTACCCGGTCGGCTTACACACCGCGGTGCGGCTTGGGCCTCCTGCTCGGAAGGGATATCTACAACGGCAACCGATGCGCCTCACACCATGCGCGCACTCGCTGGAACGGTCGAATCCATGGCAGACGTGTCTTCGTCATGACAATACGGCAAGTATAGCATAATTCATGCAGTCACCCCTGCAGACCGATTATTTTGTATGCTATACTACCTGCAGTTGTTGCCAATGCTACATGGAGTACTATCATGGCCAAAGAAACCAAGGGCAAGTCCAAGACAGACGTCACGTCACGTGACAAGAGCGGCCGCGCCACCGACCACACCTGCGCCAACTGCAACGAGCGCATCATGAACGACCGCGAAATGATTGTCTTGATGGACGATCGCCGCCGCAACAAGACCTACCACCACCGCACCTGCCACCAGAAGACCCTCGGCTAGGGTGTAGCGTCTAAGACAAAGATAAACCCCGGACGCATACGCGTCTGGGGTTTTCGCATGTACCTCAA
>CANHPK010000295.1 GCA_947462525.1 Roseiflexaceae bacterium
ACGGTCGTCGGGCCGTTGTCGAAGCGGGTGAGTGCCTCGAGCGAGATGCGCGCGCCGTCCCAGCGCCCCAACATGACCCGCCCGCCCGACGCACCGAGGTCTACGGCCAAGAAGTGATCAATCGCCATCGAATGTGTCTCCTCGGGTCTGTGCTATATCAGCAATTCGGCCTTCATCATGGTCACTGCCCGCCCACACAACAAGACTCGGTCGCCCTGCAGGGCGGTGCCGCCGCGGGCAGAACACTGCATGCCGACCATGTCGCGCGGGCTATCGAGGACGCAGACCGCTGCCGGGTTGCCGGCAAACGGGACGTTGGTGAACGAATCGACGGTATAGAGGGTCGTCGGCATGGGTTATCTTTCTCGTGTACGTACCCCATTCTACTCGTATTTGTGGCGAGCCGATTGCACCACAACGCCCACAGTGTATGATGGAAGCACAACAGATCGCAGACAAAAGGAGTATGCATGCAACTCAACGCAGTGCACCACGTCGCCGTCGTGACGGCCAACTTCGCGGCGATGCAACAGTTCTACACCGAGGTATTGGGCCTCGAAGTGGTGGGCAAATTCGTCGGCAAAGACATTATTTTCCTCAAAACCGGCCCGCTCACCATCGAGCTGGTCAGCCGACCCGGTCACGTCGCCGGCGCCAGCGGCGGCTGGGACCACTTCGCCTTCGAGGTCGACGACATCGACGCCACGGCGGCTGAGCTGACGGCCAAGGGCGTGGTTTTTCACATCCCGCCGTTCAACTTCCCCGATAATCACGCGGTGCGCATCGGCTTCTTCAAGGATCCTGACGGCAACCCCATCGAGCTGGTGCAGCCGCTCAAAGGGCGCTACCCCCAAGACAAATAAGGCACTGCAATGCTGAATTTCGCCACCATCGACGAATACATCGCCCAGCAACCGAACGCAGTCCAGCCGGCACTGCACACCATCCGCGCGCAGATGCAGGGGTTGTTGCCCGGGTCCGCAGAGACCATCAGCTATGCAATGCCCACGTTCACGCGCAACAAACGCAACATCGTGCACTTTGCGGCGTTTAAAAAGCACATCGGCATCTTCCCCGGCGGGCGTGTCTGTGAGGAATTGGCGGCCCAGTACCCGCAGTATGTCAAAGCCAAGGGGACGATTCATCTGCCGCTGGACGGGCCGTTCCCCCATCCGTTTATCGACATCGTGGTGCACCTCCGGCTGAAGCATTTCGCCGAGACAGGGAAGTAACGGATATGACTGCACTTTTGTTGGACGGGAAAAGCGCAGCAGCGCGCGCAAAAGAACAATTGCGCAGCCGCGTCGCGGCTCTGCCGCAGGCGCCAAATCTGGTGGTGGTGCAGGTCGCCGGCGACCCCGCCGCCGACCGCTATGTGAAGGCTATTGGGCGCAGCTGCGGCGAAGTAGGCGTGGGCTATAGCCTGACGGTCCTACCCGTCGACGTGCGCACGGCCCGGGTCGAGGAGGTCATTCGTGACCTGAGTGCCGACCCGAACGTGCACGGCATCATTATCCAGATGCCGTTGCCATCCCATATCGACAGCACCGCAGTGATTGCCTGTCTCGACCCGCGCAAAGACGTCGACGGGATACATCCCATCAATGCTGGCCGTTTGGCCAACGGCACACCCACCCTGGTGCCGGCGACCCCCGCGGGCGGCATGGCGTTGCTCCGCGAGTACGGCATCGCTGTCGCCGGCAAAAGTGCGATTGTCATCGGCCGCAGTGCCGTGGTCGGTCGGCCGATGGCCTGGCTCTTGCTCCAGGCCGACGCCACGGTGACCATTGCCCACTCGCGCACGCAGGATCTGGCCGCCCTCATCCGCCAGGCCGATATCGTGGTGGCGGCCATCGGCAAGCCACGCTTTATTACCCGCGACATGCTCAAACCCGGCGCGGTGGTGGTCGATTTCGGCATCAATCTGGACGCCGAAGGGACGCTGTGCGGCGACGTCGATACCGCCAATGTGCTGGACCATGTCAGCGCCATCACGCCCGTGCCCGGTGGGACAGGGCCGATGACCAACGTGCAATTGATCGAAAACCTCCTCACAGCCATGCGGCAGTGAGCAGGTTTTTTGTGCGGGGCTCATTGCAATGAGCCCTTCTCAATATCATTCAGGACCGTCACACAGCTGTGTGACGGTCCTGAACAACGTTTCAACGCTTGACGTTGAATGCCTTGAGGCCTGGGTAGACCGCTGCGCTGCCCAATTCTTCTTCGATGCGCAAGAGCTGGTTGTATTTGGCGATGCGGTCGGTCCGGGCCGGTGCGCCGGTCTTGATCTGGCCGGCGTTGGTGGCCACGGCCAGGTCGGCGATGGTCGTGTCTTCGGATTCGCCCGAGCGGTGCGAGATGACCGCTGTCCAGCCGGCCCGCTGTGCTTTTTGGACTGCTGCCAATGATTCACTGAGCGAGCCGATTTGATTCAGCTTGACCAAGATCGAGTTGGCGGCTTTTTCGTTAATGGCGCGTTCGAGGCGCTTGACGTTGGTCACCAACAAGTCGTCGCCGACCAACTGCACGCGGTCACCAATGCGCTTGTGGAGCAACGACCAACCGGCCCAGTCGTCTTCGTGCAGGCCGTCTTCGAGCGAGATGAGCGGGTACTTGTCGGCGATGTTGGCCCAGTACTCGACCATTTCTGCGCTGGTCAGGGTGCGGCCTTCACGCTCGAGCACATATTTGCCGTCGTGGTAGAGCTCGGTGCAGGCGGGGTCCATGGCCAGCATGACATCGCTACCGGCTTTGTAGCCTGCGCGCTCGATGGCCTCCATGATGACCTGCAAGGCGGCTTCGTTGTTGGGCAGGCTCGGTGCAAAGCCACCCTCGTCGCCGACGGTGGTCGACAAATGACGGTCGTGGAGCACTTTGCTCAGGTTGTGATAGATTTCTGCACCCCAGCGCAGACCCTCGCGGAAGCTGCTGGCGCCGACGGGCATGATCATGAACTCTTGGAAGTCGGTGCTGTTGATGGCGTGCTTGCCGCCGTTCATGATGTTCATCATGGGGACGGGCAAGACGTGCGCATGTGTGCCGCCGATGTAGCGGTACAACGGCTGGCCATAGGCTGCGGCTGCGGCCTTGGCGACGGCCAACGAGACACCGAGGATGGCATTGGCGCCCAGATTTTTCTTTGATTCGCTGCCGTCGAGCGCAATCATCGCGCTGTCGATGGCGACCTGATCGGCTGCGTCGAAGCCGACGAGGGCCTTGGCGATTTTGGTGTTGACGTTCTGGACGGCGGTCAGCGTGCCCTTGCCCAGGTAGCGCTTTTTGTCGCCGTCACGCAATTCGAGGGCCTCGTGGGCGCCGGTCGATGCGCCGGATGGGACGATGGCACGGCCTAGTGCGCCGCCTTCGAGTCGGACGTCGGCTTCGAGGGTCGGGTTACCGCGCGAGTCCAAGATTTCACGGGCGACAATGGATTTGATAATCGTCGACAAGGTCGTTCTCCTCATATACCAATGACTGCGTGGGGATGCAGACTACCGCACAAAAAAAGCATGCACCTGGCACGGACGCCACTGTCTGCTTGCGCCCGCGATTATAGCCGA
>CANHPK010000296.1 GCA_947462525.1 Roseiflexaceae bacterium
ACGATAATGCTGACCAATGGGGTGGCACTCATGTGCGCTCCCGCAGCACGGTGACAAACAGCGCATGAAAGAGGCCTGCAACGTGCGGCCAGGTGTGTGCCGCAAGCGATGCGCGCGCTTGGTGGCCGATGAGTTCGCGCCGTGGCGTAGCGCTGACGCGCTCCATGGCAGCGATGAGCGACGGTGCGTTGCCATGCAAATAGACAAACCCGTTTTCGCTATCCCGCACCTGCTCGATGAGTGGTGGCAGGTTGGGGACCACGCAGACAATACCGGCCGCCATCGCAGCAACGAGCATGCCCGAGGTTGTGATTTGGGTATATGGCAGCACCATGGCGTCACAGGCAGCCAAGTAGCAGGCTGCTTCGGTGTCGTTCATATAGCGCGGATGGAGCGAAATGTTGATGCTCCGCGCAGTGCGTTGGTGAATTTCGGACAGATACTGCTTGTCGGCTGGATGTCCGGCAATAATCAGCATGGTTTGTGGCAAGAGCGGCATCGCCTCGATCAAGAGCTCGAGCCCTTTGTAGCGACGAATCATCCCCATATAGAGAAACACTGGTACATCCGGGTCCAACCCGAGGCTGGCACGTGCAGCTGCCCGGGTAGGCATCGGGCCAAACGGTGCATCGGCGTGCCCGTGTGGGATGACGTGGATAGACGGCACACCCTGATATTCCTTTTGGATACGCTGCTTGGTGCAATGGTGATGCACCGTCAATGCATGACATTGACGAATGACCCGACCGACGGTCCGCGTGGCGATGTCCGGGTGAAAGCACTCGTGCGGTTGCAGATTATGGACCGTCCATACGATTCGTACGCCACAGAATCGCACCAGCATGAGCAAAAGCACCCACGCAGTGGACCGCATCCAACAGACAATTCGGTTGGGATGCTGGACGACGGCATCGAAAAAGTGCAGGTGAAGCAGACGCTGTCCGCGACGCAACAGCATCCGCCAGAAGGAGCGCCGCGGCGAACGCCGATCGACGAATGCGTCGACCGGCAACTGGGCATAGAGCGCGTCGAGATATGGGCTCTGTGCGAGCCGCGGTGGGAACGGGTAAATATGCATACATGCATCCTAGCGCACAGACGGATGTGCTGCTTTATCGATGTGGCGCTGTACTTCGGCACTCAAAAGGGTAATTGCCGGTTGGGTGTCATCGCCGCTGGGGATGATGATATGGGCATGTTCCCGCGAAGGGGCGACAAACGCCTGATGCATCGGCCGTACGGTTGACAGGTACTGTGTGCAGACCGACACAACATCGCGGCCACGTTCTTGGGTGTCGCGCAGGATGCGCCGGAGCAGACGGATGTCGTCTGGTGCATCGACAAACACCCGTAAATCAAAGCGTTGCCGCAGGGCCGCGTCGACAAATAAGACAATGCCATCGACGATAATCACCGGTCGCGGCTGCACCAGATGCCCGCCTTGGGCACGGGTATAGGCGACGAAATCGTACTCGGGTACGACGACCGACTGTCCATCCGCCAACGCATCGAGATGCTGCAGACACAGCGCAGTGTCGAATGCATCGGGATGGTCGAAGTTCATCTTCTGGCGCTCGCTGATGTCAAACGCCGACAAATCTCGATAGTAGGCATCGAACGGTATCCATGCCACCGAGGATGCACGACTCGCGTCGATAATCTGCCGCGTCAAGGTGGTTTTGCCCGAGCCGCTCCCGCCGGCAATGCCGATGATGAATGGCTTCATAGTGCCTCTGTATGCTCGGTGACGGGCATAATGTTGCGTGCCACAGCGAGCTGCAAGCCGATCGTACACCAGAGCAACGCGGTCATATGACTGAACTCGATATTGAAAAAATAGTGATCCAACATACCCACTGCGAGCGCAGCCACGATGCCGGCTTGCAAGCCGATCAGCCAACTCGCATGGACTTCGTCCTGTTGTGCCACTGCCTGGCCCAGGCTGCGCCACGATCGCACAAACAAATTGAGCATCATCCCGACGAAGATCACCAGGCCGACCAACCCGAGCCGCTGTGCAATCGCCAAATAGATGTTCGAAACGCCCGCGACGAGGTCGATGTCGGGTGCGGTACCGAAGCCAATCCCAAAGAACGGATAGGCTTGAATGACCGCAATGGCATTGTTGAACTCGGCCAAACGCATCTGATTGGCACGGTCTTGGAACTGTACACCCTGTACGATGCGTGTGACAAACTGCTCGCCAATCCCCACAAACACCACCAGGATGGTCGCCAACACCCCTGCTGCCACAATCCAGCCCCACAGACGCCGATAGCGCACCGTGGCGACATAGATTGCAGCAATCATCAGCCCGCCTAAGGCTGCCCGTGAGAACGTCAAGAACAACACGAGTACCACAACCCCACTGATTGCAATCATCCACGGGCGCGGCAGTACGGGTTTTTCGACGATGGTCTGCGTCGCTGCGATTGCGCCGATGACCGCCAACATGCCACCGTAACTGTTGGGGTCAACCGCGAGCCCGATGGCACGCATCAGTCCGTCGGTGTCATCCTCGACATAGCGCAACACGCGCCCGCTGGTGGGGTACCCGAAGCGCCCAAACTGCACCAGAAATTGCTCGGAATATGTGGCGGGGATAACATACAGCACCAATCCGATCAGCGCCGACACTGCCCCGCCGACCAACAACAGCCGTAACGCCCATTGCACATCGATGTCGTCGTGGACTGCATCGAGGATGGCAAACATCATCATGATGCCGAGCAGAAACTTGGCGTAGTTATGCAATGTCGTGCTGTCTGGCAGGCCACGTGCACCCAAAAACAGCGCGAACAACGTAAAACCTATGTAGCCAAACACAACCGGTGCATACGAGGTGAAGTTCGCCCGATAGTTGGGCGTGGTCAATAGATGCAATACACGCATCGCCAACAATGCAGCAATAGCAATCGACAAAAACGCCGGTGTAATCACTGCCCGAAAAGGTAATGTGCCGAAGGGAAAAACGGTAATCAGCATGACCACCGTGGCCAACATGACCCGTGTGCTCCGGAGCGAGAAATAGCCGACCGTGAGTGCGGCAATGAGCACAAATGGTGCCCAAAATGCCCCGTAGACGACGCCTGCCGCCCCTGCGAGACACACGACAATCGCCCCGAGCACCGCCCACAGGGGGCGCCGGTCGCTCGGCCGCGTCAAATTGTGCCAGGCGGTCTGCATAGGCACCTTATGAATACAGGGTCAGTGGTTGGGCAAAGACTGCTTTGATCGGGGATTCCCGCAGCGCGCGTCGGTACTCGTCCGGGCGGCCACAGATGTTCGGGTCAAGGACGCCGGCTTTGTAGAGTTCGTCGACCTGCGCCGCTGCTGCCTTGGATCGCAACTCGGCCAGTGTTGTCACCACCCACGACCACACCTCGTGATGGTCATGAGCGACATCCTCCCCGACCGGGAGCGCATCACGCAGGGTGCGGATGATTGCGCGGGCAGATAGCGGATGTACATGGGCGATATACCCAAGCGTCGTCGTACAGACAATCCGCGAAGCCGTTGGTGCAGTCGCATCACCCATCACCTGCGCCAACA
>CANHPK010000297.1 GCA_947462525.1 Roseiflexaceae bacterium
CCTTGTGTCGCTTCAGAAATTCGACGGCCATCGCGGCGAACGCATCGGGTGCCTCGCGCCGAATACAATGTCCTACATTCCGGATGAGTCCGACCTCGAGATGTGCAGACAACGCACGCGCAATCGCTGCAGTTTCTGCCGACACCAACGCTCCGCGCGTGGGATCACCGACGATCAGCAGTGCCGGTACGCCGAGCTGCGCCATGTATGTTTTCCATGGAGTCATCCGTGCAGGATCATCGGGCGCACGGTCGGGATTAAACTGCTGTTTGGACTCGACCCAGTGCAGGATTTCCTGGGCGCGCCATGTCGGATTTTCGGTGATACAGCGGACGATGAGTTGATCGGTGCTCATCGCTTTGATGCTGTTGATCCATGCGTGCATCGGTGGGATGGGTTCGCCTGGTTGGCGCTTGGGTTCGACCCACTCGAACAGTGGCGGATCTTCGAGGATAACGCCACGCAACACTGCCGGGTACGTTGCCGCTGCCGCAAGTGCCATCCCTGCTCCCATGGAGTGACCAATGATGAACGGATGCGCTAGGTGCAACTGGCTAATCAACGCACGGACATCACCTGCTTGATCTGCAGGGGTGTACTGCTGGCCAGGATTTGATGATTGACCGTGTCCACGTGCATCAATGAGCACGACATCATACGTGGCCGTCAATGGCTCGGCAAATGCCTTCCAACACGACCCATGATCCGAGAATCCGTGGGCCAAAATGATGGGGGTCCCATGGCCTGCCCGTTGGTAGTGCATCTTGACGGTACCGGATTGAATGTACCCCGATGTCCAATTCACCATGTCACACTCCTTTGTGTCCGCCAGAGTCAGCGCGACCCATACTGTGCAATGCCCCGCTGGTGCGACGTGTGCAAACACACAAGTGCGAGCGTTGGTCATAGCATAATCGGTGTGCGCCGCTGCGTAGCGATGCACAGATAATACCACCAAACATCCGAGTGCGCGCCAATTCCGTGTGCCAAATCGACAGTTCGTAGCCGAACGCTGTCACCGTGCATCTGATTGCAATAGCTGATACTGATGCATACCGGTGCGGACAGCGAAGCAACGAGTCGCAGGGTGGCACGGCTTGGGCGACACCGTCGTTATGGAATGGCCGATGGTATCTCGTGGCTGCGTTGGTCAATCCGCTACAGACACCCATGGGGTGAGGATGGCCAAGAGGTCGGCTGGCAATTGGGTAGCGCGCATGCTGGAACGGCTCACCACGATATGGTCTGTACGTGCTTCGACGCAGAGCGTGCCCGTAGACTCCAACAGAACACGATAGCCAAAACTCAGATGGCGCGTTTTGAGGAGGATGAGCCGAGTTTCTATCGTCACGAGATCATCAAACCGCGCAGGGCTACGGTACCGCACCTGGATGTCTGAGAGGACAATGAGAAAACCGCGATCTTCGATGGCTGTGTAGGGGACACCGGTTGCACGGAGCAAATCGACGCGCCCGACTTCGAGCCACGGCAGGTACGCTGCATGGTGGACGACGCCCATCGCGTCGGTTTCGGCATAGCGCGCCCGGAAGGTCGAGCGATGGATCGTCATACTGCCCGCCAAACGATGCCTGCATCGTTCAGTTCGGCCACCGCAACGCCATCAGCCACCAGCCAGTTGAGGTACGCTGCAATCCCCGACGCAAACACCGCGTACTGCGCGACCGAAGCCGAAGGCATCGCTAACGCCCTTTGTACAGAAGCAACCGTCGCAGGGAGTGTCAGTGGTGTGGCAATCGCTGCCAACACCAGCTCCCGACTGCGCAATACCGCCGCACGGTTCGCGTCCAGCGTCGCTCCAAGGCCAGCACGATCGACCGCTTCACCATGGCCAGGGATCCATTGCGATACCGACAACTGCTTCAATACATCGAACGAAGCACACTGTGCGGCCACATCATGCGCATATGGAACACCATATTTGTCCAATACGCGCTGCCCAAAAAATCCATCCGCCGCAAAACACACATCGTCGATGACAACGGCCACCTGCGCCAACGAGTGCCCCGGGATCGGCACCACCTGGAGTTCGACCCCAGCGATGGTCAGCGCACCCGGCTCGATGCGGTGATGCACGGGCGCGGGTGTGGCCATCACAAATTTGTTGTGGAGCACACCAAGCGGCCTTGCGCCTGACGAAAGGTACATTGGTTCGAGGTAGGGATCTTCGATAAACGCCGCTTCGCGCCGTGGCGCATACACCTCAAGACTAGCGATGTTGCGGACCAGGTAGTCATTACCGCCCACATGATCTGCATGATGGTGTGTCGAAAAGACCGCACATAGACTCAGTCCTGCTGCCTCGCAGGCACGGCGCAACAGCCGGGCTGCTTCTTTGTCGATGCCCGTATCTACAGCAATCGCCGTGCGCCCCTCAGCCACGATAACGCCAAGGTTATTGGTGCCCGGCAGATATGCCACACGCTCCGATACAAACACAAGCTCTGTCATGATTGCCATTCCAATGTACATGTGTGTAGCCGGTGTGGGTCAATCCCAGTCCCGTCCGCCGGCCAATCAGCGAGGAGCTCGACGATATCTGCGCGCATGCGTGCGATGTTGATTCCGGTCGACTGCGGCATGTCTGCGGTGAGTTCGAGTGCGCGACCCAACATGACACGTGGAGCGGTGGTCAATCCGAGTCGCAGCTGATTGAGTGCATTGGCATACTGTGCCAACGCTTTGGATTCGGGGCTGCGCGCAGACAACCAGTACGTCTGAAACTGCATGAATGCATCATCCCATTGCCCCGCGTTGAATGCATGCAATCCAGCCGCAATCAACGGATCAGGATTCTTTGTCATCGGGCGGAGCCGGGCGTGATGCTTTAAATGCATCTGCTTGGCGCTTTGCTTCGGCACTAATCTGCGTTGCTTCGCCCTTCAACGCGGCCCGCACCAAAAACCCACCAGCAATCAAAATCGGGGTAAATGCAATGATTGCAATGCTCGACTGATACGGCTCAAGCAGATCGGTTTGCATGCGGACCGCTGCATTCAAAAACAGGATTAAGCCAGCCACCATCGCAGAAAGAAACGCCGTTGCGCGATTTTTTTGCCCCACAGCAAGTGCGTTTTTGCGCATCCTGATGAGAATGACGACGACGACACACATCGCCACCATAGCGAACGTACTTGGTTGCATGAGAACCCCTTTCTGAATACCTCCGTGTATTATACGGCGCCTATGTGTCACGCGTTGCATCGAACTGCCCGCGATACTGTAACGCTTCTGCGATATGGGCGCTCTGCACGTGCTGACTGCCATCGATATCTGCAATGGTCCGCGCAACACGCAAGATGCGGAAATACGCGCGCGCCGATAACATCAGCTTCTCGGTTGCACGGGCCAACAGTGTTGTGCCCGCTTCATCGGGGTTTGCCCATTGTTTGAGTTGCAGCTGCGTCATATCGGCATTGGTACAGCCTTGTCGTGCATATTGGCGGGCCCGGGTCACGTCTACCCGTGCCCGAATGTCTGCTGTTGATTCACCCCGTGCGACCGAGAGGAGTTGACCAACCGCTATC
>CANHPK010000298.1 GCA_947462525.1 Roseiflexaceae bacterium
CCGTCGGTGATGTGCCGCCAGATGCCCAGGATGTCCCAATGCATGCGGCCATTGACGGTCGTCGGGCCGTTGTCGAAGCGGGTGAGTGCCTCGAGCGAGATGCGCGCGCCGTCCCAGCGCCCCAACATGACCCGCCCGCCCGACGCACCCAAATCTACTGCCAAAAAATGATCAATCGCCATTGCATCTGTCCACTCTGCTAGGTGCCGACGGGCAACGAACTACACGAACAATTCTGCCTTCATGATGGTGACGGCTTGGCCGATGAGTTTGACACGGTCGCCCACCAACTCGGTGCGCACAATGCCACCACGAGGCGAGCGCTGCGCGCCGACCAATGCTGTTTTGCCGAGGAGTGCACCCCAATACGGCGCCAGACAGCAATGTGCCGAGCCCGTCACGGGGTCTTCACCCAGGCCGGCACCAGCGCCGAAGAAGCGCGACACAAAATCTATGCCGGGCGTACTACTCGGCGCGGTCAGGATAATCCCGCGTGCGTCGAGTGTCCCGAGTGTGGCGAAGTCTGGTGCATATGTGGTCACAAACGCTTCACTTTCGGCGACGACGATGATGTCCATCCGGTTCCGTCCGACCCAACTCGGTACAAAGCCGAGGGCGTCGATGAGCTGCGCAAACGGCTGGACCTGGTGCGGTGCCTCGTTGGGGAAGTCGAGGGTAATCCAGCCGTCGCTGTAGCTCGCGCTCAAGATGCCGGAGCGGCTGGTGAACTGAATGGGCTGACTCGGGTCGACATAGCCGTTGGACCACAGGGTGTGGGCACTGGCCAGCGTGGCATGCCCGCACAAATCCATCTCTACCACCGGGGTGAACCAGCGCAGACTCCACAGGTCGCCTTGCTTCCACAGGAATGCGGTCTCGGAGAGGTTCATCTCGAGCGCGACCTGTTGCATCCAGACGGCGTCGCGTGGACCATCGAGCGGGCACACAGCGGCAGGATTACCGGCGAACGGGACGGCGGTGAAGGCATCGACCGTATAGAGCGGAGTCGACATGCGCGTTCCTTTGGTTGCAAGCATTTGAGTCATTTTACTGTCAAAGCGGCGCTGGTGTGGCATGCGCGCGCCCACAGTGTATGATGGAAGGGAATCGGAACAGACACAAAAGGAATCAGCATGCAACTCAACGCAGTGCACCACGTCGCCGTCGTAACGGCCAATTTCGCTACGATGAAGCAATTCTACACCGAGGTGTTGGGCCTCGAAGTGGTGGGCAAATTCGTCGGCAAAGACATCATTTTCCTCAAGACCGGCCCACTCACCATCGAGCTGGTCAGCCGACCCGGACACGTCGCCGGCGCCAGCGGCGGCTGGGATCATTTTGCCTTCGAGGTCGACGATATCGACGCCACGGCGGCTGAGTTGACGGCTAAGGGCGTGGTTTTTCACATCCCGCCGTTCAACTTCCCCGATAACCACGCCGTGCGCATCGGCTTCTTCAAAGACCCCGACGGCAACCCCATCGAGCTGGTACAGCCGCTCAAAGGGCGTTACCCCCAAGACAACTAAGGCACTGCAATGCTGAATTTTGCAACCGTCGACGAGTACATCGCTCAGCAACCGAGCGCGGTCCAACCGGCACTACACACCATCCGTGCGCAGATGCAGGGATTGCTGCCCGGCTCCGAAGAGACCATCGGCTATGCGATGCCCACCTACAAGCTCAAAAAGCGCAACATCGTGCACTTTGCGGCGTTTAAAAAGCACATCGGCATCTTTCCCGGCGGTCGTGTCTGTGAGGAATTGGCGGCCCAGTACCCGCAGTACGTCAAAGCCAAGGGGACGATTCATCTGCCGCTGGACGGGCCGTTCCCCCATCCGTTTATTGACATCGTGGTGCACCTACGGCTGAAACATTTCGCCGAGACAGGGAAGTAGGCTCGTATGACTGCGCTGATTTTGGATGGGAAAAGCGCAAGTGCGCGCGCAAAAGAACAATTGCGCAGCCGCGTCGCGGCTCTGCCACAGGCGCCCAATCTGGTGGTGGTGCAGGTCACCGGCGATCCCGCCGCCGACCGCTATGTGAAGGCCATTGGGCGCAGCTGCGGCGAAGTGGGCGTGGGCTACAGTCTGTCGGTTTTACCCGTCGACGTGCGCACGGCCCGGGTCGAGGAACTCGTCCGTGACCTGAGTGCAGACCCGAACGTGCACGGCATCATCATCCAGATGCCGTTGCCCAAACACATCGACAGCACCGCAGTGATTGCCTGCCTCGACCCGCGCAAAGACGTCGACGGGATACATCCAATCAATGCTGGCCGTTTGGCCAACGGCACACCCACTCTGGTGCCGGCGACCCCCGCGGGCGGCATGGCGTTGCTCCGCGAGTATGACATCGCTGTCGCCGGCAAAAGCGCAATCGTCGTCGGCCGTAGCGCCGTGGTCGGTCGGCCGATGGCTTGGTTGCTGCTCCAGGCCGATGCGACGGTGACCATTGCACACTCGCGCACGCAGGATCTGGCCGCCATCATCCGCCAGGCCGATATCGTGGTGGCGGCCATCGGCAAACCGCGTTTCATCACGCGCGATATGGTCAAACCAGGCGCGGTGGTCATCGATTTCGGCATCAATCTGGACGCCGAAGGCACACTCTGCGGCGACGTCGATACCGCCAATGTGCTGGACCATGTCAGCGCCATCACGCCCGTGCCCGGTGGGACGGGCCCGATGACCAACGTGCAATTGATCGAAAACCTCCTCACTGCCATTCGGCTGTGAGGAGGTTGCGTGGGGCGGGTCATCCATGAGCGTCACACTGCTGTGTGACGCTCATGGATATATTTATCGCTTGACGTTGAATGCCTTGAGGCCTGGGTAGACCGCTGCGCTGCCCAGTTCTTCTTCGATGCGCAAGAGCTGGTTGTATTTGGCGATGCGGTCGGTCCGAGCCGGCGCGCCGGTCTTGATCTGGCCTGCGTTGGTGGCCACTGCCAGGTCGGCGATAGTGGTGTCTTCGGATTCGCCCGAGCGGTGTGAGATGACTGCCGTCCAGCCGGCCCGCTGGGCCTTTTGGACTGCTGCCAGCGACTCGCTGAGTGAGCCGATTTGGTTCAGCTTGACCAAGATCGAGTTGGCGGCTTGCTCGTTGATGGCGCGATCGAGGCGCTTGACGTTGGTGACCAGCAAGTCGTCGCCGACCAATTGCACGCGGTCGCCGATGCGCTTGTGGAGCAACGACCAACCGGCCCAGTCGTCTTCGTGCAGGCCGTCTTCGAGCGAGATGAGCGGGTATTTGTCGGCGATGTTGGCCCAGTAGTCGACCATTTCTGCGCTGGTCAGGGTGCGGCCTTCACGCTCGAGCACGTACTTGCCGTCGTGGTAGAGCTCGGTGCAGGCGGGGTCCATGGCGATCATGATGTCGCTGCCGGCTTTGTAGCCTGCGCGCTCGATGGCTTCCATGATGACCTGCAAGGCGGCTTCGTTGTTGGGCAGGCTCGGTGCAAAGCCACCTTCGTCGCCGACGGTGGTCGACAAATGACGGTCGTGGAGCACTTTGCTCAGGTTGTGATAGATTTC
>CANHPK010000299.1 GCA_947462525.1 Roseiflexaceae bacterium
CTCGGTGGCAGATTTGATTACTCCGCTCCGCAACCACCCACTATGGGGGAATGTGCCGATGATTGCGCAGGTACGCCATCCATCCGAAATGGGTGGCTACCTGGGCCTCGTTTGTCTGGGATTGTTAGTGTGGACGAGTCTGCATCATCGCGTGGTGCGGCTGCTGGTGGCAGTAGCTGGAGTGTGCGTGGTACTCGCCGGTGGGCTCGAACTCAAGCTGTGGTACGACCAGCCGTTTGTTGCGGTCCCCGGTTTGTTTTGGATACTGGATGTCGTCGGTGTGTTCCGCAATGCATCACGGCCAGGGTTGTTTCTGTTGTACGCATGGATCCCCCTGGTGCTCGTGCTGGCATATGGAGTGACCCGGATCGAACGCCGTTGGGTGATGGTACTGGTATGTGTGGGCATGCTGGTGGATTTTGCGCCACCAGCATGGGTTGTGGTGCCGATGCAGGCGCGAGCGATAGCGTCGGTTATACCCGCCGATGACCTGGCTGGTGCAGTGCTGACGCTGCCAGTAGCAAAAAACGATCAACAGCCTCTGCTGGATCAACTCTGTCATCAACGCCCGATTGTCGCAGGGTATTTGGCTCGTACCCCGGGCTACCCGGTGGCGTGGGATGCGTTGACGCTGCCACGTGATCCAGCGCGCATGCTGTTGCCCCAAGACGGGGTGACCGCCTTACACAACATGGGGATTCGCTATGTAGTGGCGACCAGCGCTGCGGCTCGTGCAGCACTCGACCAATTGGCGCCCGAAGGCGTCCAGCAGCTCAATGTGGTTGATGATGCAGCGGTATATGCAGTGCCAGACCGTGCCGTGCCTGTCCTGAGCGCAGGGACAGGGTGGTGGGAAGAAGAATCAGCCACGGGCCGGGTGTGGCGCTGGTCGACGGGCGATGCATCGTTGGTCTTGCTGTCGGCCATGCCGCGTCGGATCCAACTGGTCATCGAAGCGTCGAGCGTGGCAGGGGTCGTTAGTCAGTGGGAGCTCGATGGCCGACCAATTGGGGCAATCGCCATCGCCGCCCAACCAGGACAGACCAATCGGGTCCTTTCGCTGGTCATTCCGGCGGGACGGAGTGTTCTGCACATGCGCACACCAACGGTCACTGATGCATATGGACGCTCGGTTGCGGTGGCATTTACGCAGTTGTATATACGCAGCGCGCAACCGGTGATAGGGCACGCAATAGTTCTACCGCCTGTGCCATCGACCAGGCCGTTGTGTGCACCCGTGACACCATAACGCGAGGCTGGGCGTATTGGGCAGCCGTGCTGTTCGTGGATCTGCCAGGTATTGAAGGTACCCATCCCACATCGAATCGAGAAGGACACGATGGACCAATCCACACATCCCTTGACCCGTTGGTGGGTTATCCAAGTGCCGCGCCGCAGTGCTCGCTGGTGGGCAGTGGTCGGTGTAGCGTATATCGTGCTGACGGTGCTGTGGACATGGCCATTGGCGCGACACTTCACCGATGCCTCGATACAAGGCGTGGCTGCAGTGACCGAAAAGCCGGTCGATACCGCCCAAAATACCTGGAACATCTGGCACTTTCGGTTGCATTGGGCAGATGGCACCTGGCCGTTGAGTACCGAGCGGATTTTTTATCCCCAACGACTCAATCTCACCTTCCAGACCTATGGATTGCCCAATCTCCTGATTGCAGCGCCGCTTGCCGCCCTTTTTGGGGATATGGCGGCGATGAACGTGTTGGTCGTCTTGGGGTTTGTGGTGGCCGCACTGGGTATGAACGCACTGTTGCGCGCCTATGGTGTGTCGGACGGATTGGCGTTTGGCCTCGGCTGGCTGTTTGTGGCATCACCGGCACATTTATCAGTTGTCCAGACATCCGGCATCGAGCGGGCAATGATGGGCTGGTTATTGTTGGTGCATTGGGCTATTGCCCGGATGGTGAGCCAGCCGGGGTGGCGGAGCGCGCTCGTGCTCGCAGGGGCATTGGTGCTCGCATCACTCAATAGTGGCTATTATGGCTTGTATGGGTTGGTGTATTGTGGTGTCATGGCCATTGCCGCGCTACGGGATGCGCAGATACGGCAGCGGTGGGTGCAGACGTTTGGGTGGTTTGGGAGCGGTGTTGCTGTTTGGGCGGTGGTCATGGCGGTCCTGCTGAGTTGGCCGCCGAGTGGCTACCTGGGGCAACGGACGACGTCTGCCCAGACCTTGGTTGGTCCATCGGTTGCGCTCGACGATTGGTACATGCGTCAGACCGACCCAATGCATGTCATGTCGTTGGCCGACATCGGTACTCCCCCGAGCGAACATCTGTGGTGGTGGCTGCTCGGTGTCACAGAGCAATACCCGCACCCCGGAGTGGGTGGATATTTGGGCATTGGGGTTGTTCTGCTCTTGCTGTGGGGGTGCTGGGCCGAGCGCCGCATACGCCTCTTGGTTGCAGTAACGGGCGTCTTGATCTGGCTGGCCTGTGGGCCAGCGGTGCGCCTGTGGGAGGGCCAGTCAGTCGGTGTGTTGCCTGGCTTGTATGCACTCTTGAACAGCGTGTCCGTCTACAAAAATGCCACACGCCCCGGGATGTTTCTGTTTTATGCGTGGATTCCACTGACGGTGGTCCTGGCTGCGACACTGCAGCGGATTTCGATCCGTTCGATGCGGCTGGCCATGGTGCTTGTGGCGGTGCTGGTGGTTGATTTTTGGCCACCGGTATGGGGATTGGTGCGGCATGAGCCGAGTCTCGCCGTCCCGCTTATCCCCAAAGACGAGCCGGCAGGGGCGGTGCTCGAAGTCCCCGCCCGCATGGACGAAGGCCAGGTATTGCTCGACCAGATGTGTCATGGGCGGCCACTCGCGGCAGGGTATTTGGCGCGGGTGCCGGATTTTTATGTGACACCGATGCACGGGATTGTGGCGCCGCCAAAGGCGATGGTCGATGTGATACCGTCACACCCCTTGCGGGAAATGGGAAACCTCGGGGTCCGATACCTCATTGTGCATCACGATGCCCCCAACTTTGTGTTGGCGAATCTCATCGCGTGGGAGGTCCCGCTCCTGGCCAAGGTCGAGCGTGAGCGCGTTTTTCGCGTACCCGCTCCAACGGAAGCATCGTTGGTCGCCGCCAAAAACTGGTGGGACAGTGAGGACAACGGCACCCAACGGTGGCGCTGGTCGCAGGCCGAATCACGACTCATCATCCTCTCGGAACGACCCAAAATCGTGCGCATAGCGATGACGATGAGCAGTGTTGCGCCGGTGACCTCCCAATGGCGGCTCAACGGGACCGATGTGTTTGCACACGATGTGCCGGCACAACCACAGATGCTGACCCGCGTTGTGTCGCTGCCTATTGCGGCCGGGGTGAATTATTTGGATGTGCGGAGCGCGACGACCACCGATGAGTACGGTCGTGCAGTCGGGATTGCGTTCACCCAGCTCGAAATTGTCGGCAGCAGCGAAGTTTCGGGTGGCGTGACGATGGTCATCCCTGCTACGGATCGGGATACGCCGTTGTGCCCATAGAAAACCCCGTGCTGCACGCAGCACGGGGCCAG
>CANHPK010000300.1 GCA_947462525.1 Roseiflexaceae bacterium
TGCAGATTGGGATTATTCGTCGAAAAGCACGCCTCAGCGATAACCCTGCCATGCAAAAACGGATGGTCTGCTTTGACCCCTGTATCGAACACAACGACGGTCGACCCCGCTCCCGCATACCCGCCTTCGACCACCGCCCGCGAATGGATGACTTCGCCGCTCTCGTCCAACGCTGCCGGGCGCGCCTGGTCTTCTTCGATGCGAGCAACCTCGGGTAACCCGGCAATCCGCTCGATGTCACGCCCCATCACGGTGACGGCAAGGATGGGAAAAACGTTGAACTCCCGATGAACCGTTGCAAACAGTGCACGGTTGCGATCTCTGAAGCTGTGTACCTGTCGTGTCACCGTCGCATGTCGGGCGGCCAGCTGCGGTGCGCTCAATGCGCTATAGCGTGGGCTGTAGTCATTGCGCAATGTCACGATGATGCGCACCGATTCGTTCGCGGCATATCGGTTTGTCATCACTATCGGAGCACGTGTTGACGTTGCCTGCGCAGGAGTCGGCAGCAATGAGAAAACAATCATCAATACAAGCAGAAATTGTCGCCGCATCACAAGCCTCTTCGACATCAATGTTTCATACGTCGTCTGCATCCGTTTGACCGCAGAATACAGCAAACACAAGGGCGTAACTAAACCACGGTGCCGAAAATTTTATCCTCGTATTGACATTCCACATGCACGTTTTATGCACCTATTTTACATGGATTACGTTAAAATTCAACGACCTACCCATACGAATCAGCAGACAGGGCGTGGGTTTACAGACGGTACGGGCGGTTGTTTTGCATTGCGAGCGATATACCCTCTACAGCGCATGACGACCTCGCCCCTACGATACCCGTCACCATGGTCAACCACATTTGGACGGGCTTTTCGCAAAAAGCCCATCAAAAAACCCGCCTGCGCATCGATGATGCGCAGGCGGGTTGATCGATATGCCTAGATGCACGCCTGGATGGTGGCCTCGAAGCGCTCGAGTGCCTCGTCGGCTTCGGGCTTGGTGAGGACCAACGGCGGGCAGAAGCGGATGGTCGAGTAGCCGCAGGTGAGGATGAGCATGCCGCGGCGGAATCCTTCTTCCATGATTTCGCCAGCCAATTGCTTGGCAGGCTCTTTGGTCTCTTTGTTGAGCACAAAATCGACGCCCAACATCAAGCCCCGACCACGTACATCGCCGATGACGTCGTAGCGCTTGGCCAAGCTCTCGAGGCCTGCCTTGAGGTGCGCGCCGACGTCGGCGGCATTGGTGCACAACTCTTCTTTGACCAGATCGAGCACGACATTCGCGGCGGCACAGGCCAGCGCATTGCCGGCGTAGGTGCTGCCGTGGGAACCTTCGGGCCAGCGCTCCATCAGCGACTTCTTGGCGATGATGCCGCCGATGGGCATACCGGCACCAAGGCCCTTGGCCGTCACGACGATGTCTGGGGTACAACCCTGGCTCTTGGTCTTTTTGCAGTGGGCACAGATGCTGTCGGCACCGCCGGTGGCACCGCTCTCGTGCTGGTGGGCCCACATTTTGCCGGTGCGACCGACGCCCGATTGGACCTCGTCGTAGATCAGCAAAATGCCGTGGCGGTCACACAATTGGCGCAGACCACAGAGGAACCCAGGGGTGGGCACGACGTAGCCGCTTTCGCCCTGTATCGGCTCGAGGATAATCGCAGCGATGTCTTGGGGAGGCGCAATGGTGGTAAACATCGTCTTTTCGATGTAGTCGAGGGTCGCCTGGGTGACCCGTTCTTTTTCAATCCCAAATGGGGTACGATACGGGTTCGCATAGAACGCATGGAACATACCGGGCACCATGGGGAAGTGTCCGCGGCGCTGGGCTGCCTTGGATGCCGTGATCGACATCGCGCCATACGATCGCCCGTGGAACGCGCCCAAGAACGAAATGATGCCCTGCCGGCCGGTGGCGGCACGGGCCAACTTCATGGCGGCTTCGATCGACTCGGTACCCGAGTTGGTCAAAAACACCTGCCATGGTTCGCTTTGGGGCATGGTTGCAGCCAGCTTTTCGGCCACATTGACCATCTGTTCGTTGACAAAGTCGGTCCCTGCCATGTGCACAAACTTATCAATTTGGTTGTGCATGGCGGCGATGACTTTGGGGTGGGAGTGACCGGTCGATACCACGGCGATACCGGCGGCCATATCTAGATAGCGGTTGCCGTCGACGTCCCAGACTTCGCTACCCAAGCCTCGTTCCATTGCAAAGGGATAGACACGGCCCATCGCACCGGACAAAACCGCCGCATCACGGGCGACCAAGGCTTTGCCTTTGACTCCGGGCACAGGCAACTGCGTCGAACCGCGCAGGGTTGGTTTGACATCTCGTGTCATCATCGACCTCATTTTGTATAAAAAGATGAACGAATAGGGCATACCGTACGGTTAATCACCCCAGTCGATATATGCATAAATCATACCATCTACGAGCTCGGTTGGGTAGACGGGGATGCGGATGCCCACCGGCGGGACAATTGCCTTGCCGGTGCTGAGGCGATAGGTCCAACCATGCCATGGGCAGGTGACGGTGTCATCGACCAGGACACCCGACGACAGCGAGCCGCCCTCGTGCCGGCAGGTGTCGGCGAAGGCATAGATGGTCGCGCCGACATGGGCAACGCCAACGGGAAGGCCGTCGATGTCGAGGTAGCGCATCGTGCCCGGGGGGAGGTCGCTGATCGGCAACAGGGGTACGCGTTCGGTCGACATATGTCCTCGGAGTGGCAGAAAACGCGCTAGAATCATAAATACGTATATCTGTGGTACAATACCACGGTATGCCCCGGTATGCCTGCGTCCGTATATGTGTTGACGCAGCAGTTTGTTTGCCCGCCGTGAGGCGCGCATTTCATTTAAGGAGTCCCACTGTGGCCCCAGAACGCTTACAGAAAGTGTTGGCCAGCGCAGGCATCGCCTCGCGCCGCGATTGTGAAGTTTTGATCTCGGAAGGACGTGTGAACGTCAACGGCGAGGTCGTATCTGTGGCTGGAACGCGGGTTGATCCCGACGTCGACACCATTTTGGTCGACGGCAAGCCACTCGGTCCCCGCCAGGCGCGGACCTACATCATGTTCCACAAGCCCGTCGGCGTCGTTTCGACGACCGAAGACCCACAGGGTCGCCCGACCGTCATCGGACTGGTCGATGTCCCACAACGATTGCATTTGGTTGGTCGGCTCGACTTCGCTTCCGAAGGACTGATGCTGTTGACCGACGACGGCTCATTGACACAGTCATTGACGCACCCCAGCAATCAGGTCGAGAAAGAATATCGCGTCCTGTTGAACGCCACCCCGAGCGCAGACGATTTGCGCGACTGGCGAAACGGCGTCGAATTGCCGGCCGTCGAAGACGAGACCGCCGATAACGACAACTACGACGGCGCCGACGGCGAAGAAGCCACCATCACGACCGCACCTGCATGGGTCGAAGTCATCGAACGCGGTGACAGCGGCACGTGGGTACGCGTCGTCTTGCACGAGGGTCGCAAACGGCAGATTCGCCGCGTCGCAA
>CANHPK010000301.1 GCA_947462525.1 Roseiflexaceae bacterium
ATGTTGACTCCTTGGGCGTGATGTCCGAGATCCACCAACACCTCTGCTTGTGGTCCGAGTTTGAGCGCCCATGCATAGGCAGTGCCCCAATCGGGGATGTCGGTGCTGTAGAACGCAGGTTCAAAGAATTTGTACTCGATCAACATGCGACCGTTTGCGGGGAGTTCTTTGTAGACTTGCTTGAGGCCGTCTTCGAAGCGGCGCTTGCGCCCACGCAAGTTGTCTTGACCGGCATAGTTTGTCCCGTCTGCAAACCACAGACTCAGCGCGTTGCTTTTGAGTTTGCCCATGATTTCGCAACACTCGAGCATGTGGTCGAGTGCTTCTTCTTGGACATTGGGGTCTGGATTGCCCAACGAACCGAGGCGATACTGATCGTCTTGGAAGACGTTGGGGTTCACGGCGCCGATGGTGATGCCCTTTGATTCGGCATATTGGCACATCCCGGCGTAGTCACCGTCTTCGGGTTTGTCCCACGGGATATGCACCGCCACCGACGGAGCAATACCGGTCATCGCGTGGACCATGGCAGCGTCGTCGAGCTTCTCGCGGGTGGTGCGGGCGGCACCAGGCCATGCAAATGCCTTAAAGCGCGTGCCACTGTTGGCATAGCCCCAACTCGGGGTTTCGATATGTTGTGCTTTCAAGGCCGTTTTGATGGTATTGACGTCGAGGCCATTGGCCGTGATGTCTTCACAGAGTGCTGCATAGCCGCGAATCTCGGTCATAATTGCCTCCTCATGGTAGGCGCTGTTTTAGCGCCGTTGCGTTCCATACTCACTGACCGACACGACGCTGCCCCGGAGCGCAGTCAAATCGATTTGCCGCATGGTTTCGTCGGACAACACATAACAATGATTGGTGTAGCGGGCAGGCGGTGCTGCCCGGCGTTGCAAAATCGCACAGGCTAGCTCGATGACGCGCTCGCCATAGCGCTCGGGGAAGCTCGCCACCGCCCCGATCATCCGGCTACCGGGGCGCCGTAATTCACGCAGCGCATCGTTATCGGCCCCTTGCCCTGCAGTCACACAGCGGGTCAACGTGCCATCCTCGGCGAATGCCGACAGCGCACCCAGCACGGCTTCGTCGTTGATGCCAAGTATGACGACCCGGTCGTTGCGACGGATTTTCTTGATGGCGGTGCGGGTGGCAGCGCACGAATCGACGCTGGTGTTGCGGCTGTCGAGTCGCACGACGCGCGTATCGGGCACCGCCACCTGTTCACGCAACCCATCGAGCTGCCCTTGCATGCGTGCTGCGGGTACCGGGCCAGATATCGGGAGCTCGAGCATAAAGATCGCATCCACGACCCCGTGCCACTGACGGCGTACGTACTGCCCGAGCAACCGACCGGTCATCAACCCTGCCCGGTAATTATCAAACCCAAAAAACGTTGCGCCGGGGATGGGGATGTCGATGGCAATCACCGGGATATTGACTTGGCGGAGTGCCTCCACAATCATGTTGTTTGCCCGTGCGTCGGTATTGAAAATCACGGCCAGGTCGACCTGTGCCGCAATGAATGCGTCGACATTGGCTATCGCCGTATTGCCGTCACTGCGGTTGTCGGCCAACAGCAACTCTACCCCAGCTGCTTCGGCAGCGGTGACCATGCCTGCGCGTACTGCCGACGCAAACGGCAAGCGTTCGTCCTGATTGGCAAAGCCCACCTTCCACCGCTTGACTGGGGTGTTTTCGACATGGCGCCGTCCCACCGCACTACAGATAGTCATGGGGATACCTGCGCCGGCGATCCGGATAATCGTCGCACTATCGATGGCGTCATCGGTGATGATACGGCTGATGCGTTCGAGTTCGATTTGCTGGTCACGTTTGACCCATTGGGTCAGTTCGCTACTCTCGACCATCAGTACAACCTGATCGCAGACATCAAGCATGCGCTTCCGCAAGGTATCACGCCGAACCGCCACGTCACGACCGATATCTTCGGTGGGCAGGCCCGACAGAAACAAGCAGCGTGCACGCACACCAGGCGGCAAAAATTGATTAGCGTCAGGCCAGCCGATGCTCCGCCCATCAGCGATGACACCGCCCATGAGTGCGACGGTGTGGGTGGTACTCGCGAGTTGGTTGACGATGGCGATACTGTCGGTATAAATCATCAATCCGCGGCGCTCGGCGAGGCGGCTGGCGAGTGCGATCCCTGTCTCGCCGCCTTCGATCATAATCGTGTCGTAGTCATCGATTTGGGCGTATGCACCACTCGCGACCCGATCACTCCGACCGGGCAGGCCGTTTTTGAGTACTTGTCGGCGTTGATCGCTACAGAATGCTCCGCCATGGGTGCGGGTGACTGCTCCTTGGCTTTCGAGCATGTCGAGGTCGCCACGGATGGTGACTTCCGATACCGAAAAAAGTTGCGATAACGCTACCACACTCACAAAACCTTCGAGTTTCGCGAGGGCGATGATGCGTTCTCGTCGTTCTTTCGTCCGTGCACTCATGCATGCTCCGCTCTGAATAGGGGGTTGAATGGTTCTATCCTAAAATAATCTTTCGAAAATGTCAATTATTGCGAATACTCAATATATGCAAAAGAAAACGATGATTATTTCTCATACACGCACAAAACATGACGATTTCGTGCTGTTTTCTCTGCGTTGTGCACGTTTGATGACGTATCTTGAGAAGATACGATTTTCGTATGCTATGATATCCACATTCAGGTTGCGATTCGGCAAGCCCTGTGCGGAGGCAGCATGGTCACCATCCGTGATGTTGCAGTGCATAGTGAGGTATCGCCCATGACGGTCTCTCGCGTCGTCAACGGGGCTGCATCAGTACACCCCGAGACACGCAAAAAAGTCGAAGCATCGATACAAACATTGGGATACGTCGCTGCAACCCCACAACGGACCCCTGCGCGGCGGAGTTCGCACACGATTGCATTGGTTGTCCCAGACATCGCAGCGTCGTTCTTCCAAAAAATCATCACGGGAGTCGAGCGGGCAGCCGACGCCAAAGGCTACCGCGTGATTATCTGCAACACGAATACTGATACAACCCGAGAACAACGCTACCTCAAAGATTTGCTTATTCGGCGGGTCGATGGTGTGATTATTGCGCCGGTGAGCGACGCCTCACGCGCCACCCTGATGCACTTGCGTTCCCAACAAACACCGTTTGTCCTGATTGATCGCGGCGTTCCCGACTTCGAAGCCGACATCATGCAAACCGACAATGTCAATGGTGCATTGCAATTAACCAAACACCTCATTCAACAGGGACATACCCGGATCGCCTATATCAGCGGCGATAGCAGGATCTCGGTGACGCGCGATCGTTTGTATGGGTATCGGATGGCACTCGATATGGCAGGGATCCGCTTTGACTCTTCGATTGTGCGTGAACTCAACGGGAGCTGTCTGCACAATGGGTTGTTGGCGGCGCATGATCTGCTGAATCATCCCGATCGCCCGACAGCGATTTTTGCGTCCAACAGTGACACGGCCATTGGCGTGATTCGTGCATGCCGCGAACAAGGGGTCACCATC
>CANHPK010000302.1 GCA_947462525.1 Roseiflexaceae bacterium
TACTGCAATGCCCAGCTCGATGATTATCATCACCTCCCGCGCAGGTCATACCCGTGGCGCGCACCAACCAGACTGTCCCTCGATGCGCGGTTGACCGGTGATGCCATGGGCACGTGGGGATTCGGCTTCTGGAACGCACCGTACTCGCCGCTGGCCAGCCGCTGGCCAGCCGTACCGGCGACGGCGTGGTTTTTTGGGAACGGTAGCGGTAACGTGGCGTGGGACATCGACAGTGCACCGACAGGGTTCAAAGCCGCGACGCTCGATACGCGCCGGATACGTGCCCGCCTGCTTGCACTCTGTGCACCGCTGCTATTGCTGCTCATGCGCAGTACGTCTATCTTTCGCTTTGTTTGGCCTCGGCTGACCCCTTGGCTGGGCCTGAGCGAGCGCATGCTGTTCCAAGATAACGACTGGCATCGCTATGAACTGCAGTGGCAACCCGACTGCACCACATGGCTCGTCGATGGCAGCGTGGTGCATCAGACGCCGAGCGCACCACATGCCCAGTTGGGGCTGTGTATTTGGGTAGATAATCAGTGGCTGGTCGCTGGCCCGCAGAGCGGGTTTGGGTGGGGTGTGGTGCCTTCACAGACGACGTTGGAAATTCGAGAACTGAAGATAAAAAAATTATGAATTTTGAATTATGAATTAGGGTGCTTTAGCGTATACTCCTCATTCATAATTCCTCATCATAATTCCTCATTCATAATTCCTCATTTACAAAAGTGCCGTCGGCGCATACACTGTCGGATCAAACCATTCTTTTGATGCGCAGAAGCTCTCGCTCTCGACAATCGCCAAACCGCGATCGAGCAACAACGGCAGGCTGGGGTGTTCGGCAGGCACACGTACGACAACGTAGCTCCAGCCGGCCCGGACGGCCCAATGGACCACTGCATGCACCGCAGCTGCGGCATGGGTCGGACCGAAGGGTATAACACCCGAGATATTGCACCAACCAATGCGGGTCGGACTATACGGATCACGCTCGACAATCGCCTGACCTACCAAATCACCGCCTGCATAGATTTCGAGCAGTTGGCCATGTGTTTTGGCGAGGAAGTACTCGCGTATGTCCACACTGCGATCATGACCAACGAAGCGCTTGTCGTTGGCGAGCCAATTGGTGATATTTGTGGTCGGTTGCACATGCAAGGTGGGGGTACCGAGTCGGTCGTGATGCCGCACGGTCAGGATGTACCGCTCCCAACGCGGTGTCATCCCCGCACGGGTATAGCGCGACACTGCACGACGGTCAGATGAAGCAAACGTACAGCGTATGCCTGTCCAATCCGCATATAACTGTGCGATCAGTGCTTTGCTGATCCCCTGAGACTGATGCGCAGGCAACACAAAACACTCGGCCAGAAAACGTACCGACCCACGGGTAATCGTCGCAGCAAACCCGATGACCTGCTCGTCAATGGTAGCCAGCATGAGTGTTCCATGGTCGACCAGATGGCCAAACCACGGGGCGACGCCGAGCACCGGCAATGCCGCCCGCTGCGCGGGATCAGGGTATGCAGTAGCCAACCAGACATCATGGACGGCATCGATATCGGCGCTCGTGGCGGTGCGGTACTGTACCATGGCACATCTCTCTTCTGACAATTTTCTGTATTATAGCGTGCTTCTCGGGGATAGGTAGCACATTTTCGTTGCACACAGAAGCAGCATACTTGTCAAAAGTAACAAAAAATCCAAGCCGCGGGTGTGCTTTGCTACTCCTGACAGAATAGGAGAAGCTATGCGGAAATACATTCTCTTGACGGTATGTCTGCTCTTGATCGCAAATCTCATCGTTGGTGTCCAGCTATTGCGAAAAACCGATGCCATACAAGAAATCCCCACTGAAGACGGTGCGGTGACCTTGGTCCGACCCTGGTTCATCGATCAAGCCTTGGCCAGCGAAGACCGCGACGCCCGTGCAATCGCGAGCATCGCCGACGAGGCAGGTATGGCAGCCTACGCCAAGTCACCGACGGCCATTACCCTCAGTCGTGTCACGCCGCTGTTCACCGGTGGCATCGAGGTCCAAACCAGTGATTACATCATCGGACTGGTTCCGTTAACCGGCTATTTGGCGCATTGGAACGTGCATGTCCTGGTCCACAAAAACGGCTGGGTCATGGCCTGGTACCACAAAGACTGGCCGGCCATCAACATCCTCGACACCCGCGCGGCGACGTTTGGGACCTCGACCAAATTGTCGCTGGCACTCACCGCCGTGGGCGGCCGCATCGGGCAAACATTAGCGCCGACGTACTACGATTTTGCCTTCCCCGATGCGACCAAATTGCTCATGATTAACAAAATGCGCGCGTCGGGGAGCACGGTACGCATCAGCCTGCCAGCGAGTTTTCTTTATTATGACAAAGGGTTGTATGCGGATGTAGAAACCGGTTATTCAACACGTGCGAAAATATATGTCAACAGTAGCTCCGTCTACGATTACAGTTGTTTCTCATGCCCCGGTACACGTTATCCCGACGCCCCCGAACGATTTGTCGATATTGATGCAAATCTCCTAACCGATCGCGTCAACACGGTCACGTTTGAAACTACATACACAACAGAAGGCTACGAATTCGACATATTCATCGTCTACAACGACGCGTGACGCCGATGAACGCACCACGTTACACCACGCTCGTCTTGCTGATCACGGTGCTGCTCACGGTCGTCCAGTATCCCATCGCACAGGCAGCCAGCACCATCACTGTGACCAGCGCCAACAAAGTCGTCACGATTGGATTGCGCCGCTCGGGACCACTCAACACGACGCTCGCAACCCTCAATGCGTTTATCCTGGTCGAGAGCGCCAACAAAGTCATCAACACTCGTTCGGTGCAACCACCAGCAGCCCTCGTGTCCCTCTACACGGCTCGCTACGCGGCGATTTTTGTTGAAAGTGCCGACAAAACGGTCTCGATAGGCGCTACCACCCCAGCAACAGCATTGACCGAAACCTACGCCGGCATCAAACGGCACATCACCGTCGAAGGAGCGGACAACATCGGACTGAAAAGCGTGGTGCCCATCATCCTCGACGGCGGCGTGCCCACGGGCACCGTGGCCCGCTCAGCGCTGCTCCCCGTTGCAGAACCATCGAGCACGCCGACGGCGCCAGGTGACGCAGTGATACCTTCCGCGACATCGCTGAGCACACCTACGGGCAGCGAGACACCGACCCCAGCACCGTAATGCAACAAAAACAACGTTCTCGGTATTTCGTACCGAGAACGTCGCCAGAGCACCCGCAATCCCCAAATCTACACCTTGACCGTCGGTCGATACTCGCCCCAGATGCCGCGCAACACGCCGCACACCTCGCCCACCGTCGCATTGAGCGCCAGGGCAGCCCGCATCGGGTGGAGCAAATTCTCGGTCCCGTGGGCGACGCGGGCTATTTCGGCCAGCGCGGCCTGCACGGCCGGTTCATCACGGGTCGCACGGACCCGGGTGATACTGGCGATTTGTTCGGCGCCGACCCCTTCGTCCGGGCGGAA
>CANHPK010000303.1 GCA_947462525.1 Roseiflexaceae bacterium
AGCTACTTCCCGTTCACCGAACCGAGTGTCGAACTCGACGTCGAGTGCATCCTCTGTGGGGGCACCGGCTGCCGTATCTGCAAACACAGCGGTTGGCTCGAGGTGTCGGGCGCCGGCATGGTCCACCCCGACGTGCTCCGCAACGGCGGTTACGACCCGGCGATCTACAGTGGTTTTGCCTTTGGCATGGGCCCCGAGCGCATTACCATGCTGCGGCATGGGATCGACGATATCCGTTGGTTCTTCTCGGGTGACGAACGCTTTCTGCAGCAATTCATCTAAATGGACACACGCACTACCACAACCCGCGCCGCCGGCATCATCGTGCTGCTGATCTTTATCCACAGCATCGTGCTGGCCTTCACCAACCCCTTGGGCGAGGCTCCCGACGAGCCGGCGCACATGGAGTACGTGCGCTTTGTGGTGGTCAATCAACGCCTCCCCATCCAATGCACTGCACCGTGTGTGAGCGAGGTCGATGGCGAGGGGCATCAACCACCACTCGCCTACTTGCTCGCCGCGCTCGTCAGTGCGCCGTTCATCGAACAGACTGCGTGGGTGCCACAGGCCATTAATCCGCAGTTCCTCTGGCGCGGCGGCAGTGACCCGCAGGCCCTCGTGCATGGCAGTCGCGAGTATTGGCCGTGGCGGGGCACCATCCTCGCCTGGCGGCTGATGCGCCTCGTGTCGGTCTTGTTGGTCAGCGCCACAGCCTGGCTGGTATACCGACTGGCCCTGCGCATCAGCACCCCAGCGACGGCGCTCGTGGCGGTACTGTTGCTCGCGCTGACCCCGCAAACAGCCATTATCGGCAGCACCATGAGCAACGACGCGCTGTTGGGGTTCCTCAGCGCCGCAATCCTCGTGTTGGTCGTCGATACGCGTCGCATCCGTGACCTGCTGGGGGTCGGGGCGCTGCTTGGGTTAGCGCTGCTGACCAAACAGAGCGCAATCCTCCTGCTCCCTGCGCTAGTGGTTGCCGCCTTCCGCATGCAACGCTGGTCGCATCGGGTGTTGGCCATGGTGCTCGGCTCTGCAGTGACGGTCTTGGTTGCAGGCTGGTGGTATCTGCGCAATCAGATGCTGTATGGTGACGTGTTCGGCCTGCAACTGTTCAGTCAAACGTTTGCGGGTACACGCATCGACTGGCAGCAATCGGACAGCTGGTCCAACGCAGTGGTGCAACTGCTGCGCTCGGCCTGGGGGCTGTATGGCTGGATGACCATCCCATTGCCTGGCATTTGGTATGGCATCGGCACGACGGTAGTCCTGGCGGGGATTATCGGGTTCGGGTTGCGCCTGGCCCGCCTGCCACGCCTTGGGATGTGGTGGATCTGGAGCGCACTCCTGATCGGGGCGACGATGGGCTGGTTGGTTGTTTTTGCGTCGACCGTCGGTGTGGTCGCCTGGCAGAGCCGTCTGCTCATGGTCGCCCTGCCCCTGCTGGTCATCGTACTGGCTGCCGGCTTCACCAGCGGCTTCGGGTTGATACCCAGCGCGCGCCAGGCGGTTGTGATAGCCGCTGTCGCCTGGGGTTGCCAGTTGTCCCTGTGGTACGGGGTCGTCCTGCCGCGTGTCCCCATGGCAATGCCTGACCCGGCGACGACGGCCCAGCCGTTGGCACTCGCGCGCGACGCGGTGTTTGCGGCGCCAGGCAGTGCAGGCGGCATCGCATTGCTTGATCTGGACGCACCGGCAGTCATCGCCCCTGGCGACACGGTCGATCTGACCCTGCGCTGGCAGGTCTATGACCGCCCGATGCACGACTGGCAGGTCTTTTTGGTCGTCCGTGACGTCTACAAGCGCGAGTACGCGCGGTTCCTCCAGCCACTGCTCCCCGGCGTGCCCACCAGCACGTGGACCCCCGACGATCGATTGCTGACACGGCACCGCATCGTCATCCCTGCCGATTTGGGCGAAAACTTCTACATGATCCAGATCGGCCTCGTCGACACCAACTCCCCGCTGCGTGCCCAAAAGCGCAACAACGCGCTCGAACTCACCGGCGACAGCATATTTCTACCCTTCAACGTCGGCAATCCGACGCTTCCGTGAGTATGTGCGAAAGGATCTAGCATGCGTATTCCTCTCTCGTGGCTGCGTGACTACGTCGACGTCACCTTGCCCATCGACGAACTCGCCGAACGATTGACCCGCTCTGGCCTCGAAGTCGATAGCATCGAACGCTACGGCATCGAAGGGTCTGAGCTCCCGTGGGACCGCGATCTCATTGTCGTCTGCAACATCCGGGAAGTCACCCAACATCCCAACGCCGACCGCCTGGTCCTCGCCGAGGTCGAATACGCCCCCGGCGTGTTCCACACCGTGGTCACCGGCGCACCCAATATCCAACAATGGAAGGGCCTCGGCCCCATCAGCACGCCAGTCCGTGCTATTTACGCAAAAGAAGGCGCTGTCCTCTACGACGGCCACGTCGAAGGTCGCGTCAAGGTCAAACTCAAAGGAAAACCCGTGCGCGGCGTCATGTCGGACGCCATGCTGTGCTCCGAAAAAGAGCTGGGCATGTCGGACGAGCACGAAGGCATCCTCCTGTTGCCCGACGACGCCCCCATAGGCGTGCCCCTGGTCGACTATCTCGGTGATGCCGTCATCGACATCGACGTCCTACCCAACATGGCCCGTACGTTGTCGATCGTCGGTATGGCCCGCGAAATAGCCGCCCTGACCGGTCAGACTGTGCGCTTGCCCAAACCCACCGTCAACACGTCTGGTGCTGCCATCGACAGCAACACCAAGGTCACCATCGAGGCCACATCCCTCTGCCCGCGCTTCACGGCCACGCTGGTGCGCAACGTCACCATCAAACCGTCGCCCTTTTGGATGCAACGCCGGCTGACCATGGCGGGCCAACGTCCCATCAACAATATCGTCGACATCAGCAACTACGTGATGCTCGAGCTGGGTACCCCCAACCATACGTTCGATGCCGATCAGGTCGCCCAAAACCACATTGTCGTACGTACCGCCAAACCGGGCGAAACCCTCAAAACACTCGACGGCCGCACGCACACCCTCGCCAGCGACCACCTGCTGGTCTGCGACCCCACCCAAGCACTCAGCGTTGCGGGGGTCATGGGCGGCGAGAGTAGCGAAGTCAGCCCCGCCACGACCAATGTGCTCGTCGAAGCAGCGGTCTGGGAGCCGACCATCATCCGCCGTATGTCGGGCGCGTTCAAACTGCGCTCCGAGGCATCCAAGCGCTTCGAACGCGGCGTCGACGCCGAGATGCTCGACCTCGCCCAGTTGCGCTTGACAGAACTCTTGCAGACCTATGCCGACGGCACGGTCGCACCCGGGATGCTCGACGTGCGCATCGTTGCACCCCGTGCGGTTACCATCACGCTCACGACCCACGAAGTGCGCCGCATCCTAGGCCTCGACTTCACCGTCGACCAAATCGCAGCCTTGCTCGCCCCACTGGCGTTCACCTGCACCGCCGTCGATGCGCACACGCTCCACGTCGGCGTCCCCAGCTATCGCATGGACGTC
>CANHPK010000304.1 GCA_947462525.1 Roseiflexaceae bacterium
AGTAGTCAGTCAAAAGCACCGGTCGCATATGCGACCGGTGCTTTTTTTGTGCCTCTGAATCCATCGAAACCGACGCACCAGAGAACAAGCCACCTTGGTGGCTAATGGACTACCTACACTAATCCAGAAAAGCTCAGGGCAATGACCGCGGCCATGAGAAGCGTGCCCCAAAATCCGATACGACGCAAGTCATGACCAATGACGGCATATTCGGCGGTGTAGTTGATGGTGTCCGCCGTGAGCTTCCCGACGCGCCGGGTGGTACGCAACGTTTTGGGCTCGTATGATGCGGCTGCATCAACGACCGGAGGTACGTAGGCAGCCGGTACATCGATGTCAGGCAGTGCGGAGTTCGATCGGGCGTTGATGCGCTTACGGTCTGCGCGTGATAGTCGTGCCATCTGTATGCTCCATGATGCAACATGCAAATTCTGATAACGTGTCGTATTATACCATAGTGAACGTCTTTGCTAAGGAGTATATGTCACGCTTTAAACTCCCGCTCGAAGCATTCGCCATCCTCATCTGTGCACTCATAATCAGCCTGTTGATCCATGCAGTTCCCGCACGCCACGTGGTGGACATCGGCGGGTACGACAGTGCATACCTGCAAGGTTTTTTTGAACAACAGGCTTCGCCTGATTCTTTCGGCAGTGCCGACCGCGTACGATGGTCAGGGGCAGACGCTGCGCTGCGGCTACCGTTGATTGGGATGCCATCGACGCTGAGCATCCGGGTTGCCTCACCAATCACCAAAACGCTGACATTACAGACAACCGACGCCGCCACGACGCACACATTCAACACCCCGTATGCGTGGAACGACGTCACGGTACAGATGCCCATCGCGCTCACCAAATGGACTGATACACCGGTTGTTTTTGGAACGTCCGTGGCACCATGGCAAAAAGGTGACCTGCGAGATGTTGGCGTGCTAGTCGATACGCTGACGTATCACAGCGCATGGTTCGCCCTGCCGTACCCGAGCATTGCCGTGCTGACGATGGTGGTTGCGATTCTTTTTGCGCAGCTTGTACCGATGCTCTGGGCGGGCAGGTACGGCCGCATCGCCGTCGCTGCCGGCGTACCGAACCTGATGGTGCTCGGGTGCATCCGCTATCCGTTCCATCAAGTGCTTGTCTGGCCGACGGTGCTTGTGTGGGCGACCGGGCTATTGGTGTGCATCCTCTTGTGGCGCAACCGGGTACGAATATCCGCCCATTGGGAGCGCACCCAAGAGCGTTATATCGCCGCAGGTATCGGCATTTGGTGTGTGGTACTGACGGTCGTACAACGGAGCCACTTGACGCTGGTTGTGCCCGGTGTCGAGAAAGATTTTCGATCGTTTGCTACCCGCAGCGACACCGCTGCTGAGGTGTTCCGTGCTGATGCGTTCTACCAATATGGCTACCCGGCAATCCTCTGGGTGGCACGCATCATCGGTGGATACGACGTTTTTGTGACGGCATTGATCTGGGCAATCATTGCGGCTGCACTGACTCTGTGTGCGAGTTGGGCCATCGCTCGCTCAGTATTTGGTCGTGGCTGGGACGCGGGTGTTGTGTTGCTCCTGGCAGGAAGCAGCTTTTTTGGTGAGCATGCGCTCCTCGTCGGGAGCGATATGACCTTCACCGCCGCAACGACGGCGACACTCGCCGCACTGCTCTGGGCAATGAGCGCACCTGCGGCACGGCTTCGTTGGCTTGTGGTGGGAGTTGCTGCCGGTAGTGCTTACATCACCAGACATACCGGGTTGGTGCTCTGGATCCCCATCGCAGTCGCACTGTGGATGTCAGCGCCAACCGGACGAGATCGCATGCGGATACTCACCCTTTTCGGGATCGGATGGTTTTGTCTGGCTGCACCGCAACTGTATGTCAATCTGCGTGATAGCGGTCAATTGTTCTATCAGCTACAGGCAAAAAATAGCTGGCTTGCAGTCTATGGCAACATGGATTGGGGCCGCTGGGCAGATGTCCCCGACAACATACCTTTGATGGACGTCGTGTTGAATGATCCTGCACGGTTTGTGCGCTCGTGGTGGAACACCGTCGTCGGAGTGTTCGGTACGGGAGCGACCGCATCCCAGTATGACAAAGGCCTCTGGCTGCGGCTGTTGACGGTGCCGTTCCACTGGTTGAGCGCCCTCGGCATGGTGTGGATTGGTCTGCGCATTGTCACAAAAACGATAGACGCGAAGCGTCTTGTGTTGATTGCATGGGCAGCGGGCTTTGTTGCTGTATCTGCAATTGCATTTATCCTCCCACGCATGATGTTGCCACTGACCATTGTGGCAGCAATCACCGCAGTCGATGGATTGCGCGCGGTGATCCGTCGTATTCCGCAGATACATGGCATTGTGGTGGCAGGCGTATTGGTGGCGGGGGTTGTGGTGGGTGTCACGCAGACGGCGATGCAGGTTCGGGTCGGGCAACCCCAAGACGAACATGCTGCACTTGCCGCCATGCAACGTGTAGAACCAGTGCGACTCGGCGTCCTCGTCCCTGCAGAATCACCGGCAGGCAAATATTCGGTGCTGTCGGACCGTGTCGTGATCCGTACCACCCAGTATCCCGTCGATGCCGGGATGATATGTGCAGCCAAACCGGATTGGTTGCTGTGGTCGAACGAGCTTGTCCCACCGGACGTGCGCCTCGTTCCGTACAGCCGGCATGGTCGGTATTGGATCTTTCGCATGGCAGATTCGCCGGCATACTGTGCGGCCAATTGAAGCAAAGCCACGTATAATCAGAGTGTGTTTTGAGAGGAGTTCCTATGACCAATCCGACCACGTGGCCGTTCAGTATTAGTGTTGTTATCCCTGCCCACAACGAGACGCACACCATTGCAGACGTGATTGCAGGTGTCAAAGCCGTTGTGCCGGCAGCAGAAATAATTGTCGTAGACGATGCATCGCGCGATGACACCGCTGACAAAGCAGAGGGCGCTGGTGCTACCGTCATCCGCAGACCCCACAATGTGGGCAATGGTGCCGGCGTCAAAACCGGAGTACGCGCTGCCCGTGGCGATGTGGTTGTTATTTTGGACGCAGATGGTCAGCATAATCCAGCCGATATGCCGACGTTGCTCCAATACATCGGTCAATACGACATGGTCATCGGCGAGCGCACCCGTGCTGGCCAACAGAACACCATTCGTTGGCTCGGAAATACGATTCTCAACAAGCTGGGTAGTTATCTCATCGAAATGGACATGCGCGATTTGACATCGGGATTTCGTGCCATGCGACGATCGGTCATGCTTGAATTTGTGCATCTCTTGCCGAACAAAATGTCATGGCCGACAACGAGTGCGTTGGCGTTCGGCAAGTCAGGCTACCATGTGCGGTTTGAACCCATCCATGTGGCGCCGCGTGTGACCGGCAAGAGTGCGCAGAAGCTGTTGCGGAACGGTTTTCGCTTCACCGGGATTATTCTCCGCATCACCACGTTGTTTGCACCAATGCGGGTGTTCTTCCCGGTCTCGGTGATGATGCTCAT
>CANHPK010000305.1 GCA_947462525.1 Roseiflexaceae bacterium
GATGTCGTCCGGTCCGGCCACAACAGCGCAGACCATTTTCGTCCCACCCGTCTCGACTACACCGTACAGTGCCATGTCACCCTCACTTCTCTGTCTGCAAAAATCCCTGCCCACGCAGCGCCGCATAAGTGCCCCGTGCGACGATACTGCCATGATCGAGGATGATTATCTCGTCAGCCATCTGCATCACCGTTGGACGGTGCGTCACAATCAGACAGGCGACCGTTGCCCGAATTTCCGTGAATCGCTGCCACAGTGACTGCTCGGTCACAATGTCTAATGCGCTCGATACGTCGTCGATACACCATACCTGCGGTGTTTCGTAGAGCATCCGTGCAAACGCAGCACGCTGGACCTGCCCGCCCGACAGCCGCACCCCACGCGAGCCGACCAACGTGTCGACCCCAGACTCGAACTGCGCGACATCGAACTCCATGACCGCACCATGGACCGCGGTGCCGATATGTACATCGACACTCGGCCGACCTTGGGTGATATTCTCGCGCAGGGTGTCCGAAAACAAGCGCGGTACTTGACTGGTATACGCAACAGAAGGCGGTATAAAGCGCTCAGCGACATCCTCTATCAGCGTTTCGTTCCAGTGAATAGTCCCACGGACATTCGGGAGCATCCCCAAAAATGCTCGCAGCAAGGTCGTTTTGCCAGAGCCGACAGGACCGGTCACGACCACCAGCCGTCCCGGTGCGAGATCGAGGTCGACATCACGAATGCCGGAGGTGCCGTTCTGCCATTCCACTCCCAATCCGCGGACAGCAACATTCGTCAGCGGGGGCATAGGCGTCACGGTCGGTGGCTCTTCGAGCGAAAACATGTCGCTGACGGGTTGCCCATGTCCCACATATTCGAGGCGCTGGATAGACACTTTGAGCTGTTGTTGGCGCCCAATGAACACACCGATTTCGAACAACAACTCGCTGATAATGCCGAGGTTATACACAAAAAATGCCACGTCGCCAGCGCCGAACGAACCGCTCCGGGCCGATTGATTGACCATCAACATCATGATGGCAATGCCAATCGTCAACGAACTATGGAACGAAGCGCCCAACAGTCCGTCGTATAACACCTCACGCAACGTGGCATGTTCACGGACTGTGTTGAGTTTGTCGAAGTGCTTCAACACATGCTTTTCGGCACCAGCCACTTGGACTGCTTGCACCGAACCGTATGTTTCGGCGATAAATCCTATCACACGTCCCGTAGCGCGGCGCCGCTCGGTGCGGTAATAATAGATTTTGTCATAGGCAAAGCGCGCACCTACCACAATCATAATCAACGGGATGGCAATGGCAAGGGTGGCTTGCGGCGCAATGGCATACATCATGATGAACGACACCACAGCAAACGCCAACAACGCCAAAATATCATTGATTTGGACAATGACTTGCGGTAACTCGCCGATGTCGTCACGCAACCGCGACACAATCTCGCCCGGTGAACCCTTGAGTGCAGAGACCGCAGGTAACTGGAGCAACCGCGACAACAACGAAAACCGCATGGCATTCATCGTTGGGATGCGCATTTTGACGTTCGAGTAGGTCCCAATCAAGTACATCACAAAGCGCACGAGCGCAATACCGACAAACGCACCCAGCAACATCCATGGAACAGACTTTTGCTGACCCATCTGGAGCGTATTGAGGACTTCACGCACCATGATACCGGGCAACAACTCGACGAGCAGCACGATAACAATAGCCACCAGGTTCACGACATACCACCAGCCCCCTTGGCGGACCATTTTGCGCATCAATTCGAGGGGTGATGTCATGCGAGTTCCTGTTCTGCACCATGTTGGAGGAGTTGTGCGTAGCGTGAGGTCGGGTCTGCCCGCAACGACGCTTCTGCGCCGTATTCGACCAGGGCACCATTTGCCAGAATAGCAATGTAATCACAGCGGCGGACGGTCTGCAAGCGGTGGGCAATGATAATGGTGGTTTTGTCTGCCAGGACTTTGTCGAGCGCCTTTTCGACCATCCGCTCTGTTTCGGGGTCAATCCGTGCGGACGCCTCATCGAGGATAATCACCTGCGGCTGTTTGAGGTAGACCCGTGCCAGGGCGATTAGTTGAGCTTCACCGGCCGACGTCGCGCCGTTTGCTGCTAGGAGTGTATCGAGGCCATTGGGTTGTTGCGCGTACCAGCGATCTAACCCGAGCGTATGCAATGCATCGAGCAACTGTTCGTCTTTGATGGCAGGGTTGAAGAATGTCAGGTTATCACGCACGGTCGCATAAAAAAGCTGGACATCTTGTGTGACCAGGCCAACATGCGTCCGCAATGACGCCAATGTGTAGTCCGGGATGGCACGATCACCAATCCGTATCGCCCCACCGCTCACGTCATACAGGCGAAACAGCAGACGGATCAACGTGCTTTTGCCTGATCCGGTACGGCCTAACAACCCGACGACCTTTCCCGCAGGGATATGGAAGCTCACGTCACGCAACACCGGATCCTCCGGCACGCCTGCGTCGTCGTCCTGGTACGCGAACGTGACCTGCTCGAACGACACCGGCGGGATGACGGCCGGCATCTCGTGGGTGCCATCGACGAGCCGTGATTTGACCGCCAACAGCTCAGCAATGCGCAAAATGCCGGCCGATGCTTGCTGCAGTTGGTCTATTTCGGAAGAAATCGTCCGGATGGGACGCATAATCAAATCGCCATAAAACATGGTCATCACAATCAACCCGATGCTGATTTCGTTGCTGAGGTACAACCAGACACCAACAGCGAGGATCATCACGGTAAGCAGCGACGACATCACCATTGGGATAATCCATGTCAACGAGCCGTAGACACGCCCAAGCGTATCGAACTTGTTCTTTTCATCCATCAAAACGTTGAGACGCCGCAATACGTACGAGCGAGCGCCCAATCCGCGTATGTCTTCGAGGCCGGCCAGGCGCTCTTCGAGAAAGCCGAACAGTTGTGCTGATGCTTCGCGCCCTGCCTCCCAGTACGGAACGGCTATCCCACGAAAACCAAAGAGCACCCACATCGCCACCAACGCATACACGAGCAAAAGGATCCCCAAGCGCCACTCGAGATACATCAGCACCCCGACACTCGAGGTCAACAGCAAGATACTACCGCCGATTTGCAGGACCATCTGTGAGAAAAAGCGGTTTAGGCTGGCCACGTCGCCGTCGATACGCTCAATCATGATGCCCGGTGTCTGTTTTTTGTGGAACGACATGTCCAAATCAAGAGTATGTTTGGCGATATCAGCGCGCAACGCATTCGCTGCGTGCCAGCCGGTTTTCTCACCGATATATGTCGCCGACATCGTCAGTGCTTGTTGCGACAATGCCGCGATTAGATACCAGACGCTGAGCGACACAAGCACCGGCGCCGCTGCGCCGACGATTGCCGCGTCGACAAACTGTGACAGCAACCCTGGACCGACCAACAGCAGGACATTATCACCGATGATGAGGAGCAACAAGAGGGTTACTTGGCGTCGCTGCGGCCAA
>CANHPK010000306.1 GCA_947462525.1 Roseiflexaceae bacterium
AGCACGCGGCTCGCCAGAATGGCGAGAAGTACACTGCCGATTGCCGTTGCGTATTTAGCCACGTGCGCGTTCAATCCGAGCTCCTAAAGATTGTAGGCGGTGATCGATGGACTCGTAGCCGCGGTCGATCTGGGCAATATTAAATATGACACTTTTGCCGCGTGCACAGAGCGATGCAATTAACAATGCCATTCCTGCGCGGATGTCGGGGCTCGGTAGTCCCTCTGGCTCGCCAAATAGCTTTGATGCACCCACCACGACGGCACGATGTGGGTCACAGAGCACAATCCGTGCTCCCATACCAATCAGCCGATCGACGAAAAAGAGGCGGCTCTCAAAGAGTTTTTCGTGGATGAGGACAGTCCCCGTCGCCTGTGTGGCGACGACCACCGCAATCGAAATCAAATCAGCAGGGAATCCGGGCCACGGCATGGATTCAATCTTGGGAATCGCGTTGTGGGTGTCTTCTTGGACGCGTAATTCTTGGTCACCGGGCACAATAATATCGTCGCCTTCTTCGCGGAAGTGGACCCCCAAGCGGGCCATGGTCAAACGGGTCATCCGATGTTCGCGCGGTCGTGCGCCTGCAATCCGTATCTCGCTCCCGGTGACTGCTGCCAACCCGATGAACGATCCGACTTCCATGTAGTCGGGTCCTATTTCGTAGGTGGTCCCATGCAGCGATGTGACGCCATCGATGTGCAACATGTTGGTACCGATGCCAGTGATTTTCGCGCCCATCGCGTTGAGACAGAGACACAAGTCCTGAATATGCGGCTCTGAAGCGGCGTTGGCAATGGTGGTCGTTCCTTCGGCGAGGACTGCTGCCAGGATAGCCTGCTCGGTGCCCGTCACGCTCATTTCGTCGAGGAAGATGTCGGTGCCATGCAGATGGTGGCAGGTAAGGACGTACTCACTCGGTGTGATTTCGATGTGTGCGCCGAGCGCGCGCAATGCTTGAAAATGCGTATCGAGGCGCCTGCGTCCGATTGCATCGCCGCCTGGTCGCGGCAGTCGCACATGGCCGCGGCGGGCAAGAAGCGGCCCTGCAAGCAGGATGGATGTGCGGATGCGACGGGCGAGGGCTGCATCGGGTTCGGTCGGCTGCAGTTCGGGTGTATGAAAGCGCCACGCATGGTCGCCGGCTGGGGTAATGTGGACACCGAGCCCGGCCAACAAGGCACGTTTGGTGACCACATCGCCGATTTCTGGCATGTTTTGGAGAATCACCGGCTCGCTGGTGAGAAGTGTGGCCGCGAGCAACGGTAATGCTGCATTTTTGTTCCCGGCTGGTCGTATCGTGCCACTCAGGCGATGCCCGCCTTCGATAATAAAGCGATCCATGAATACTCCTGCTTATAGCATGGTCGTAATGTGTTCGAAAAACCCAGGGGTTTGTGTTTGTTGCTGTTGGAGCGCGACGTCACCACCAAGAACGACGGTGCGCCAATGCGTGCTCATGGCTTCGAGCGCCGCGCCATAGCGCGCAAAATGATGATTACCCACTGCGAGTGCTTGTTGGCGAACTTGCTGACGATATGCGTCATCGTCACCCGAGAGCAATCGTGACATGGCACCGAATCCGCGTGCATCGGGCAATTGGTGGCCATCGAAATCCCCGGCTGCCCCAATGATTGCCTGTAGCAGTGCATCGTCATCCAACTGCACCGTTTGCAGCCATGCACCTGCAGCTCGGTATGTGTCGAGCGTTTTTTGGAGATTTGGATCACGATACGACAACATCGTAAGCAATCCGGTACGGATATCAAGCACACTAAATGCGCCGTATGCCCCGCCCTTTTCACGGATTGCTTCGTGCAAAAAGGTCCGGCTCAAGTGGCGATTAACCACTATATCTGCCCCGTCACAGGTGTACCCGATGGTCGATAGAGCACCACCGACGCCCACATAGTTGACTTGGGCAGGCACTTGGAGCGCTTCGCTGTGCGCGTATTTGGCAACACTCCAGTCATTCGGTCGGCGGGTCCCATGCGGTATGCTCGGCATCACCGCATCAATATGACCGATGATTGCACTCCCGTGTTCCGGGTTCGCCGTGATGTGGATGCGCATAGCCTCGTGATGGAACAAAACGTGTTGGATTTCGGTGAAGTGTGCATGAATGTCACTCCATGCATCGTCACCACGCTGCGCGAGATGGCGTATGAATGCAACATATGTCGCACCGCCGGTAAGTTCTGCAAACGTGTGATTGCTGCTGTATGGAGCACGCAAACGAGTATTTACATAACTGTGACCAGATGGGAGGATGCCGGATTCTCGGCCTGCTTTATCCTCACGGACCATCTGCATGATGCGTTCTTTGTTGTGCAAATGTGGCGCAACAATGATGTCACGCATCAGTTCGAGCAGCACCGGTACGTTTTGCAGGGTCGCTTTCCCACGCACAAACAGGTTGCCGTACGGTTGGTGGGTAATACGATGGGTGCCTATCGACGACGACACGCCTATTCCACCTGTGTATGTCCCAATCCGTTGTGATTGTTTGCTCATGTCGTATGCACCTGCGCCGACTGATGTCAATGCGCGCAGAAACAGCGGAACGTACGGGAGCAAACGCGCCGGGATCAGGAGCAGGTCAAAACCGAAGTCGATATAGGCAATGCCACTCGTGAACAACGGTGCGTGCGTTATCGGTACGCTGTGGATCTGATGGATTTCGAGTGGGGTGTGCTTCACGTCGGTATCAATGTCTGCTCGGCCGAGTCGTGGCACCGTAGCAAGTGCTTCGGGAGCGTCTGGTGTCTCTTGCCACCGTTCGAGCCGTTCCGCATTACGACGGATCTCTGCGCGACCTGTGTCGTTGAGACTGCGCTCAACCGCTACGAGTTCTGCTGCTTCGGCTGCGTCGAGTGTTGCGTTTAGTTCGGCATCTGGTGTCACCGTGAGTGTCACGCGGTGGGGATTGTCGAGGACCATTGACCGCAGAATGGTGGCGGTACGGCTCGGGTCCCCGAGGCGTTTGCGGACCTCTGCCAACGGCTGCTCGTAGTTGAGGACAGCCAACATGTCGTTGCCATACAACCACGGTTCTGTGATGTTCAGCATCAACGAGAGTCCACGTGGGAACCCACCGGTGTTGTTTTCGCGTGCGCGGAACTCGAACGTATTGAGGGACGCGGCGAGTTGTTCTGGTTCGACCCCTTGTTGACAGACCGTTTCGATGGCAGCCAATACCATCGGCGCGATTGCATCGACATGCTGCGGTAATACACCCTTGAGCCCGAGCGCAAAATACGGCTGCAAGCCGCTACCGAACCCACCGCCCGAAATGTTTTCGCCCAAGCCACTGTCGAGCAGAATTTTTCGGAGCGGCGACGCGGCGTCACCCAACAGCGCATCATCAATAATCATGATTTCGAGTTCGTCGACGGGGCTGAGCTGTTGTTGTGCCAACCAGGCCAGCGTAACGACGTTTCGCTGTTCTTCGGCAGTGGCAGGGTACGTGTATCGCGCCGTGCGTGGTTCGTTCCATGC
>CANHPK010000307.1 GCA_947462525.1 Roseiflexaceae bacterium
GCCATTTTGTAGGTCATCATCATGCCGCCGTCTTCACAGTTTTCGAAGACGACAGGTGGGTATTTGGCGCGCAGGGTGCCGATGACCACATCGATGCCCTGTTGCGAATTGGCATAGTTGCTGTCGCCCGGGGTGTGCGTGTGATCGTCGCGTAGACAGCGTTTGACCATGTCTTCGCCGTCTTGGATGATGTAATTGATGCCGTGTTGTTCGATCAACGCCGAGACTTGCTCGATGATCCAGGTGCGGCAGGGGTCATTGCCGAAGCACAGCGTGCCGGCTTGGTAGTAGTCGTCGTAGGTGCTGGCCAGCCATTCGGGGTGCTGACTGGCAATCGGGGCATCGGCGGCGCATTGTGCGATGGCGATGTGGACGCCGAAGCGCATGCCGTACGAGGCAGCCCGGGCGGCGATGGGGGCCAGGCCGTTGGGGAACTTGGCAGGATTGGGGCGCCAATCGCCGATAGTGTTGGCCCAGCCGAGGTCGAGGACAACGACTTCGATGCCCAGATCATGACAGCGGTCGATGACGGCGAGTTGTTGTGCTTCGTCTATTTCTTGGCCGTACTTCCACGAATTGTATTGCACCCACGGGTAGCGATCGTCGGGGTAGGCAGGATGGACGTGCGCCTCGGCGAAGCGCTGCGTGACGTAGCCCGCCTCGTCCCAATCACCGTCGTAGTGGCCGAAGAAGACTGCCGGGATTTCGAATGTTGCTGCCGGCATCAGGTCGTGACACAAGGCGTCGATGGTGCTGGTGATGGTCGTCTGGGTGGCGCTGGCTGCGGCGTGGATGCGACTCTTGCCGTTGAACTCGATGCCGCAGACGATACCCGGCCCAGAGGCCACGTGGAGATCGTCGTAGTCATGCGGCGGTGGTCGGAGCGCAAACCAGGCACAACTCGTGGCACCGTTGTAGTGCGACGGGTACGAGCCCATGCGGACTTCGATGGGGGTGCGACCCGGCCAGATTTGGCTCTGGTGCCGGCTGAAGTAATCGGTGCGATAGCTCCAGCTGAATTGGTCGACATGGAACAAATAGAGCGGGGCCTGGTTGAGCGCGATGTCGAGTAGGCGACAATCCGTGATGCGTTGGGTCTGCCCGCCGGTGTTGGTGAGCAGGGCAGAGGTCCGTACAAACGGTTGGTCTGCGTACCCTTCGATGCGCACCGTCGCCTGGAGCGTCGCGCTGGCGAGCAGGATGGTGCATGCGTCTGCAGTCGTGGCGCCGATGTGGGCGCTGTGCCAGACAACGGGCGTGCCCGCTATTGCAATGGAGGCCAATGTACCCGCAGCCAACGGCATCCCAACGGTACGTGGGGTCGAAGCGAAGCGCAGGGCACCGTCAGCAAACCAGATGTCGATCGAATGGAGCGGCAAGCGGAGCGTTGTGCGCGTCAGAACGGCAGATTGCATGTGGCCTCCTTGTCGTGTAGAGAAAAACCACCCACGAATGCCTATCATTCGTGGGTGGAGCGGGACGACTAGCCTTCGGCGAGGAGCTTGTTGGCCTTCTCGTCGATTTGCTTGCCGGCTTCTTCGGGGGTGATTTTGTTGTTCCACACCTGATCGAGCGTGGGCGAGATGACTTCGCCGAGGATCTGTTGGACCTTGGCGCTGTAGACGTCACCGATGCGGGCGCTGCCGATGGCATCCGATACCGACTTGAAGCCGGCCGGCATGCCCTTCAGGAATGCCTCGGAGTTACGGGCGTCTGCACGGATCGGAATCCAGTCGCCGGTGGCGGCCATTTCGGCCTGATACTCGGTGGCGCACCAGATGGCCCATGCCGTTGCTGCGTCGGATGCTTTGCCGTCTTTGGGGACGACCCAGCCGCCGAACCAGTACGGCATCGCGCGCTTGTCCTTCCACTTGGGCATCGGAGCGATGTCCCACTCGAAGGGGAGCTCGGCGTTGGACGAAATCATCCAGGTACCGCCGGGGTACATGGCGACTTTGCCGGACCCAAAGATGCCCGTCTCTTGACCGACGACCGAGCGGGTCTCGGAGTCTGGGGCGAGCTTTTCGACATACATGATGTCTTGGATCCACTTGAGGGCGCTGACGGCCTCAGGCGAGCTGACGGTAAAGGTCGTTGGCTCGACGACTTTGTCGAAGTAGCCGCCGCCCTGTGCCCATGCGAGCGAAATCGAGCCCCACCAGACAGCCAGGTCGCCGACGTCAAAGCCCCACTGGGTGACTTCTTCGCCTTCGACTTTCTTCAGCTTCTCGGCAATGACTTTGATGTCGTCCCAGGTGGTGTTTTCGTCGGGGTAGGCAACGCCGGCCTCGTCGAAGAGCTTCTTGTTGTAGAACAACGCCATGCTCTGGATGTTCTCGGGAACGGCATACATGTTGGCGCCGTCGAACTTCCACACTGCCATCTGCTCTTGGGGGTAGATGTCGGGATTGGCGAAGTCACCCACTTTGTCGAGGTCTGCTTGCAGGTTCTTGAGCTTACCCTGGGTGTAGTGCCCATAGGCTTGCACGTCCCAGAAGTAGACGTCAATCGGCTCGTTGGATGCGTAGGCCAGGTCGACTTTTGGCCAGTACTGGTCCCATGGCAACAGCTCCATGGTGGCTTCGTACTGCCCTTTGTACTTGGCGTTGAAGAGGTCGGCGCGTTTTTTGAAGTTTTCGTCCAATGTGGGTGAATTGGACCACATCATCGCCTTGATCTTCTGGACTTCGGCCGGGGCGGCTGGCTGGTCGGTGGTGGCTGCACCACACGCTGCCAAGACACCGGTGCTGACTGCTGCAGTCCCCAAGGCCATGAGGCGCAGGAACGAACGGCGGTCAACGCGCTGCTGGACGGAATCGTGTTGCTTGGACATTCCGAGCTCCTTTGCTGAGCAACAATCTATGGTCAAGGGTTACCCCTTAATCCCGGTAGTAACAATCCCCCGCACAAAATACCGTTGTGCACCGATGAACAGCAAAATCGGCGGGATAATCGACAGGGTCACCGCGGCCATCAGCAGATTCATCTTGGCGACACTGCGCGGCGATCCGGACAAATATGACAACGCCACCGCGATGGTGCGCTTGGATTCGTCACTGAGATAAATGAGCGGGTTGAAAAAATCGTTGTAGGTCCCCACAAACGTAAACACCGCGATGGTCGCCAAAACCGGACCACTCAAGGGCAACATAATCGACCACCAGATGCGGTAGACGCTGGCACCGTCGATCATGGCCGACTCCTCCAGCTCACGCGGGATGGTGATGTAGAATTGGCGCATCAGAAAGACGAAATACGCGCTCCCGAAGAACGCCGGGACGGTCAACGGCAAATAGGTGTTGATCCACCCAACGGTGTTGAACATCAAGTAGGTTGGGACCAGTGTGACTGCGCCGGGGAGCATCAAGGTGGCCAGCAACAACATAAAAATCGTATCGCGGCCCGGGGCCTGCAAGCGTGCGAATCCGTATGCCGCAAACGAGGCCGACAACAACGTCCCAGCCATGACCGTGGTCACGATGAAAAACGTGTTGAA
>CANHPK010000308.1 GCA_947462525.1 Roseiflexaceae bacterium
AAGATGCAATGCATGTCGAACCCACGCTGGCAGCCTTGGCCCTGGGGTATCATGTGCTCCTCGAAAAACCCATGGCAACGACACCCATCGACTGCACGCGGCTCGTGATGGCTGCCGAGGTGGCCAATCGCATGCTCGTGATTGGTCACGTGCTCCGCTACACCGATTTCTTTTTTCTCTTGCACGAACTCCTCAGCGCAGGCAAAATCGGCGATATCATCACCGTAGCACACCGCGAGAACGTCGCCCATTGGCACATGGCACATAGTTTTGTGCGTGGGAACTGGCGCAGCAAAGCAGAATCGACGCCGATGATTCTCGCCAAATGCTGCCACGATCTCGACATTATGGTGTGGAACCTCGGCCAAAACATCACCCACGTGGGGTCGTTTGGGAGCCTGTCAAACTACCAGAGCGGCCGCGCACCTGTCGGCGCACCTGCACGCTGTCTGGATGGCTGCCCCGTCGAATCAACGTGTGCATGGTCCGCCAAACGCATCTACCTGGACCTCGAGCCGTTCCCACACCTGCGCGATACCGTCGCCAAAGGGGAACCGCTCCCGAGTGTGTGGCCATTTAATGTGTTGAGTACCGACACGGGCTACGCTGCACGGCTCGCAGCGGTCCAGAACGGCCCGTACGGCCGCTGTGTGTATCACTGTGACAACGATGTCGTTGACCATCAGGTGGTGACGATGGAGTTTGCCAATGGTGTCACTGCCAGCCTCACCATGCATGGGATGGGCTTTGAAGAAGACCGCACCATGCGCTACGACGGGACGATTGGCACCCTGACTGGTGTGTTTAACGCCCAGGGCGGCCGCATCGAGATACACCCACACCGTGGCACACCAGAAGTCTATGAAGTCGACGGCCGGGCGGGACACGGCGGCGGTGACACCGGCATCATGAAAAACTTCGTTGCTGCGATACGCGATGGTGGGACGCCACGCAGCACCGCCCAAGAATCACTCGAGTCACACTTGCTCGCATTTGCCTCCGAAGACGCACGAATCAGTCGGAACGTCATCGACATGGCACAGTATCGCGCCCAGTTGCGCGCAGCAGTAGAAGGATCAAAATAATGAGTTATGTCAATAAACTCGCCGCTCTGGGCTATACCCTCCAGCAGACCGACCTCAACACGGGCCGCTTCATGGGTGCCGTTCAGGTCGGCAATCTGGTGTACAGTTCTGGTGCGGTATCGCGCTTCCAGGAGCACGAAATCAAAGGACACATCGGGGCAGATCTGACGGTCGACCAAGGGTATCAGGCCGCGCGATTGAGCACGCTCAATGCCCTGCAGGCAGTACATTCGCTCGTGGGGCTCGACAATGTTGTACGAGTTGTCAAGGTACTCGGGATGGTCAACGTCGCACCGGGCTTCGACAACACCCCAGCAGTAATCCACGGGTGCAGCGATCTGTTGCTCGAAGTCTTTGGTGACGCGGGTCGTCATGCACGCAGCGCAGTCGGGATGGTTATCCCCTACGCGTTTGCAACGGAAGTCGAACTGATTGTGGAAGTTGCCTCGTAACGTATAGAGTTGCGGTCGATGTCGGCACATTGGTATACTGAAATGTGATGTATAGCACGAGGTTCGCGCAGTATGATTGATATCAAAGGCCCGGTACGGGTCCGTTTTGCACCAAGCCCGACGGGGTTCTTGCACATTGGTGGGGTACGCACCGCACTGTTTAACTGGCTGTTTGCCCGGCACTACGGCGGTCAGTTTTTGTTGCGTATCGAAGATACAGACGAAAAACGATTCGTCGTCGGTGCAGCAGACGATCTCATGACGTCGATGCGTTGGGTGGGCATGAACTGGGATGAAGGTCCCGACATCGGCGGACCGTGTGGACCGTACGTCCAGTCGGTTCGTCATGAACAAGGCATTTACAAGCCACATATCGAGCAACTCTTGGCTGCCGGCCATGCCTACATGTCATTCACGACCGAAGACGAATTGACCCAAATGCGGGCAGATGCCGAGGCGCGCGGCGTCAAAGCGTTCCGCTTCCGTGGCCCCGAGCGTGACTGGCCGTTGGCAAAACAGCGCGAACTCGCAGCAACCGGCAAGCAACACACGATCCGACTCAAAACCCCGACCGAAGGATCAACATTCTTCACCGATTTGGTGCGTGGCGGCGACGGCATCCGGATCAACAATGCAGACTTGTATGACATCGTGTTGATAAAGTCGACCGGAATGCCGGTCTATCATATGGCACACTTGGTCGACGACCACATGATGAACATCACCCACGTCCTGCGGAGCGACGAGTGGGTGCCTTCAACCCCATATCACTGCATCATGTACGATTATTTCGGCTGGCAACGCCCGACATTTGCCCATTTGCCCCCCATTCTGCGACAGGATGGTCACGGCAAGCTCTCCAAACGCAAAGACGATGTCTCGGCGAACCGCTTTTGGGAGCGTGGATATCTCGCTGATGCCATGTTCAACTATCTCACCTTGCAGGGCTGGAGTTTCGATGATCACACCGAGATCATGACGCGCGCCGAAGTCGTCGAGCGCTTCACCATTGACCGTGTCTTATCGTCACCGGCACGCTGGAATCCTGCAAAACTGCTCGACATGAACGGTATTTATATCCGTGCAATGGCCAACGATGACGTCGCTGCTGCGATTACGCCGTTTTTGCAGAAAGCAGAACTGGTCACGACCCCTGTGACACCTGCAGAACAAACCAAAATACGGTTGTTGGTGCCGTTGGTGCACGAGCGCCTCAAGGAGCTTGGCGAGGCCCCCGAGTTGCTTGATTTCTTCTTCAAAGACATCGAAAATCCGCCAATGGACTTGCTCATCCCCAAAAAAATGGAAGCAAGTGAAACCAAAGATGCTCTGGTTGCGATGCATGCCGCACTCACAGCCATCCCTGACTGGACCGGTAACGAGGCGGCACTCGAGGCTGCCCTGCGCGATATTTGCACGGCCATGGACAAAAAACCAGGGCAACTGTTTGGGGCTATCCGCGTTGCGGTCTCGGCGCGCAACGTCGCGCCACCATTGTTCGAAATGCTGGTGGCACTCGGCCGCGAGGTCAGCTTGTCACGCATAGCACGCGCCATTACTCTGTTCGCGTAACCACATCACCCCATCCTGCATCAGTGCAGGATGGGGTGTTCTTGTGCCTTTTTTCGTCGGCCGTCGCGTTTCCCACGTGTACGAATCAGCACAGCACAATAGGTATCTGCTGTTGATTACTTGCCGATGCAAAAACGGGCAAACACCACATCGAGCAATGCCTCGGTGGCGTCTTCGCCGGTTATTTCTCCGAGTGCCGCTACTGCCTCTTGCAGGTCAATAGCTAGCAGTTCCGCAGACAGGTGGGCATCTATGCCTGCAATGGCATCTGCGACCGACTGCTGTGCACGGATCAATGCGTCTCGATGACGTGTGTTGGTGATGCGCGAATCCGTCGCAGGAGCGCCCGATTGGAGCGTCTGTGCGATGAGTTCACGGAGCGCATC
>CANHPK010000309.1 GCA_947462525.1 Roseiflexaceae bacterium
ATAGAAGTACGGGGTCGACGCCTCGAACTCGGCCGCACAGGTGTCGATCTTGCGATAGACGGGGACGATTTTGGCCTTTTTGCGGTGCGCACGGACGGCAGAAATCGTCGGTTTATCTGACAACGTATAGGCTAATTGCGCGTCCGAAAAGCCGTATTCCTTCGCAGTAAACAACAGCTCATTCGGCAACGATGTCAGACTATAGCCTGCGAGTTCCTTCTCGAGGGCGACGATGTCTTGGAACTGTTCGACGAACCACGGGTCGAAACCCGTCCGCTCGCAGATGGACTCGAGCGACGCCCCAGCCCGGATTTCGTCACACACGCGGAAGATGCGGCGTGGGGTCGGGATGCGGATGTCGTCATTGCCCACCATTTTGACCTGATTGCTCCCCACAAAGCCCGTGGCGCCTATTTCGAGGCCACGCATGGCTTTCTGGAACGCCTCGGCAAAGGTGCCACCAATCGCCATCACTTCGCCCACCGACTTCATCTGCGGACCGAGGATGGGATCGACGCCGGGGAACTTCTCGAAGGCCCAGCGTGGCAACTTGACCACCACGTAGTCGAGACTTGGCTCGAATGACGCTGGGGTCAGTTTGGTGATGTCGTTGGGGATTTCGTCGAGGGTGTAGCCGACCGCCAGCAACGCGGCGATTTTGGCAATGGGGAAGCCCGTCGCTTTGGAGGCCAATGCCGACGAACGGCTGACGCGCGGGTTCATTTCGATGACCAAAGGGGTGCCGGTCTTGGGGTCGACGGCAAACTGAATGTTGGACCCGCCGGTTTCGACGCCGATACGGCGAATCACCATTTTGCCCATCTCGCGCAGGCGCTGGAGCTCGCGATCGGTCAGGGTCATGGCCGGTGCCACGGTCATCGAGTCACCGGTGTGGACACCCATGGCGTCGATGTTTTCGATGGTACACACGACCACGAAGTTGTCGACACGGTCACGCATGACCTCGAGCTCGTATTCCTTCCAGCCGATGACCGACTGTTCGATGAGTACTTGGGTCACCGGCGAGGCACGGAGCCCACGCTCCGAAATTTCGCGCAGTTGGGCCTCGTCGTAGCCGATACCACCGCCGCTCCCACCGAGGGTGAACGACGGACGGATGAGTACGGGATAACCGATTTTTTCGGCCACAGCGACAGCCTGATCGACCGTTGTGACGGTCTCGCCCAATGGCACGCCCAAGCCGATTTCGAGCATGGCCTGTTTGAACAGTTCACGATCCTCGGCCAAGGCAATTGCTTCGGGCTGTGCACCCAAGAGCTTGACGTTGTACTTGGTCAACATCCCCAGTTCGTGGAGTTTCATGGCCAGATTGAGGGCGGTCTGCCCACCAACGGTGGGCAGGATGGCGTCGGGTTTTTCTTTGATGATGATCTGTTCGACCGCCTCGGGGGTGAGTGGTTCGATGTAGGTCGCATCGGCAAACTGAGGGTCGGTCATGATGGTGGCCGGGTTGGAGTTCACCAAAATGACGCGGTACCCCTCGCGCCGGAGCACTTTACATGCTTGTGCGCCAGAGTAGTCGAATTCGCAGGCTTGGCCGATAACAATTGGACCCGAGCCGATAATGAGAATGCTGTGTATGTCGGTACGCTTTGGCATCGCGGCGTCTTACCCTTCCATCAACTGTACGAAACGGTCGAACAAGTACGAGGCATCATGGGGACCGGGGGCGGCTTCGGGGTGATATTGCACGCTGAACGCCTTGAGCCCCGGTGCTTCGAGCCCCTCGACACAGTTATCGTTCAAGTTGACGTGGGTCACACCCGACCCTGCCGGCAACGAATCGGCTTGGACCGCAAACCCGTGGTTGTGCGACGAAATTTCGACCTTGCCGTACGCCTTGACTGGCTGGTTGGCACCGTGATGACCGAAGCTCAGCTTGTAGGTCGTGCCACCCAACGCCAACCCGAGGATTTGATGCCCGAGACAGATGCCGAACAACGGCACCTTGCCGAGTAACGCCTTGGTATTGGCGATGCCATAGGTCACCATGGCGGGGTCGCCAGGGCCGTTAGACAAAAAGACACCATCGGGCTTCATCGCGAGCACATCGGCTGCAGGCGTCGTGGCAGGCACGACGGTGACGGTGATGTTGCGTTCAGCCAAGAGGCGCAAAATATGTTGTTTGATACCGAAGTCGTAGGCGACCACATTGAGCGTGCGGCTGGCTTTGGTGCCGCGTGATCCCAAACCCCACTCGCCGACGCCGGTGTTCCACGTGTAAGACTGGGCGCAGGTCACCTGTGGCACAAGGTCGAGGCCCTCCATGGTGGGGACGCTCCGAGCCATGGCGACCAAGGTGTCGCTGTCGAGCACAGTCGACGAAACAACGCCGCGCATCGCACCTGCCGAGCGGATGTGACGGACCAACGCACGGGTGTCGATGCCGGTGATACCGACAATGCCCTGTGCGCGCATCTCGTCATCGAGCGACGAATCAGCTCGGTAGTTGCTGACGCGTGGGCTTGCTGCACGCACCACAAAGCCTGACAACCAGTATTTGCGGCTTTCGTTGTCGGCGTCATTGACGCCGGTGTTGCCGATGTGCGGTGCGGTCATGACGACGATTTGATTGAAGTACGAAGGATCGGACAATACTTCTTGGTAGCCGGTCATTGCCGTGTTGAATACCACTTCACCGGTGCGTTGACCGATGGCGCCGAATGCACTGCCGGCCCAAATGGTGCCGTCTTCGAGTGCGAGCACGGCTGGTGTACGTAGGAACCCTGCCTGCATGCCTTACTGTCCCTCCCCACTGACGTCGGAACGTCGCGTGGCAAATTCGATCACGACTGCTACTTCATCACACCGTGCCTGTAACGGGCACAACACACAATCTCGCCAGACCTTCTCGGGGAATCGTTCGTGTTCGGTCACGACGAACCCTTGGCGCTCAAAAAAACTCACCGCGCGCGTCAGTGCAAACACCGTCGGGTAGCCGCGCTGTTGGGCTTCACTGACCAGCGCTTGGACAATCACACCGCCGACGCCGTAGCGCCGGTATTCGGGCAACACCGCGAGCGAACGGACCTCAACGAGGGCTGGCCCCATCTCGAGCAGCGACCCAATCCCGACGACGCGACCATCGACCTCTGCAACCATCCAGTTCCCCATCGACGCCACGATATTCTCGCGCGAGCGTGGCAACAGATGCCCGAGTGCGACGTTTTCGTCGACAACAATGGTTATTGCATCGACATCGGCGATTGTCGCCAACCGCATGTGCACGGCAGTAGGTGAATGCGGAGCAATCGGCACGTCACGTATCGTGGTCATGCGCGACCTCCCGTCACGATAATCGTCCCTGCACGGTCACCGCGTGCCAGCTGTTCGAGCCCAGCCATGTCGACAATCCGCGCTTGCGCTGCACCGGAATCCAGCACGGCCAACGCTGCCTTGACTTTGGGGATCATCCCGCCGTAGATTGCACCACTGGCAATTGCTGCCTCGATAGCCGGGGCATCGAGCTG
>CANHPK010000310.1 GCA_947462525.1 Roseiflexaceae bacterium
GTCGACACGGCTGTTTTGAGCAGTTCGATGACTTTGACCGTGATGTTGACGGTCTGCATCTGGTCGATGGCGCTCTGCGCGACACCGGCGATAGACTCGCCCCAGGTGGTTTTGGAGCGGTCGTCGCGGGCAATCCGGCGCAATGCAATGAGGGCGCGGGTATTGCCGACCACCGACAACGAGCGCACCACGCTCCAACGGACATTGCTGTTGGGGTGATTGAGTGCATCGATGAGGGGTTGGGTTGCTTGGCGATCGCCGATTTCGCCGAGGACCTCGGCGGCGCGGTACGACATCAACCATGGATTATCGGGATGGAGCGCCGAGACGAGGGCTGGCAGGGCGTTGGAGCCCAAGGTGACCAGCTCTTCGGCGGCTTGGATATGGCCTGGGTTGTCGGGGTCACCCAGCGCTTGGACAAGCGAAAGACACCGATCGAACAGCGGACCCGTCACCGGGATTGGTGCGGTCTGCGATGTCGGGGTGAAGTTGTTGAGGAGTTTGTCGAGGTAGGCGAGGGCCGACGAGCGCGGACTGCGTGCTTTTTGATCGCGCTTGCGGATGCGGAGCGGTGCTGATTGGCTCGTATCTGCCGGAGTGCGATCGGGAGTAGCACGGCGTGGCTCACGCGGGCGTGTATCTTGATCCATGCAACAACTCTATCCTGTTATTTCAGTGTGCTGGGGGATGTCAACCATAAAAGTGCAGGTATTGTAGCACTTTCAGCCAATCAGCGTCAACGTACGGCAACCTGAACGCATGCTGATGCGCACCTCAATGCATCGCAGGCGGTGCACATTTGGGCGGATAATAGCGTGACGTGAGAAAAGAGGACAGTGATGACGGGATTTTTGGGCGACGCAGACATCAGTGTCAACCGCATCGAGGCACTCCGCGCGCGCCTGAGCGGCTATATCGACCTCACCAGTGCAAATCCGACCACACAGGGCCAACACTTCCCCGCTGACATCCTGGCGCGGGCCGCTGCCCCGTATTGGCAGACGCGCCGCTATGCGCCGGATGCGCGTGGGTTGTTGCCGGCGCGGCAGGCGGTGGCGGCGTATTATGCGCAGCGCCAACCCGCGTTGCTGTGCGATCCCGAGCAGGATATTTTTCTGACTGCGAGCACGAGCGAGGCCTATGTGTTGCTGTTTGGCTTGCTGGCCAACGCGGGCGACAACATCCTGGCGCCGGCAGTGTCGTACCCGTTGTTCGAGTACTTGGCAGCGCTGTTCCAACTCGAGCTGCGTACCTACCCGCTCGACGAAGCACGCGGCTGGCGCATCGATCCATGGCAACTGGGGCGCCTGAGCGATGAACGCACCCGGGCGGTGCTGGTGGTGTCGCCCCACAACCCAACGGGCGCGGTGGTGCGCAGTGCGCTGCCGGTGTTGCAGTGGATGGACGTGCCGGTGATTTGTGACGAGGTGTTTGCCGAGTTCCCCTATGCCATCGAAAACGTTCCACCGCTGGCCGCGCTGATGCCCAACCTGCCCATCTTCACGCTCAACGGGTTGTCCAAAATGTATGCATTGCCCGACATGAAGCTCGGCTGGATTGCGCTCACGCAGGCCGCCCGCGAGCGCTACGGTGAGCGGCTGGCGGTGATGAACGATACCCTGCTAGGCGCGAGTGGGTTGATCCAGACAATGCTGCCGACGTTGATGGCCGAGGGTGGGTCGTTTGTGGCACAGCAACGGGCGTCGATACGGGCCAATCTCGATGCCGCGCTCGCGTTGCTGCGGGCATGTGCGCAGCTGCGGGTGCGTGCACCCGATGCAGGGTATTATGTGTTTATGGAATGTCTCATCGACGCCGATGAAGAAACAGTGGTCCTCTATTTGCTCGAAAACGGCGTTCTGGTCTATCCCGGGTATTTTTTTGGAGAGACACGCGGCCGCTATTTGGCGATTTCGTGCCTGGTTGCGCACGACGTCTTGGTCGCGGGTATTCGGCAGATGTGCGCCGCATTGGCGCGTTACCCCGCATAGGAGCACCCCATGTCACCACACCAACAGACTGCAGACGAACAATTATTGTTGCCGCCCAATCAGGCGCAGCCCTTCCATCGGACCGACACCTGGCGCGTCTTGCGCATCATGAGCGAATTCGTGGCGGGGTTCGACGAGCTCGCCGACCTCGGCCACGCAGTGACCATCTTTGGGTCGGCACGTATCACTGCAGACCACGAGATCTATGCTGCGACGGTCGACACCGCCCGCCTCTTGGGTGAGGCCGGCTATGCCATTTTGACGGGTGGTGGACCGGGTGTGATGGAGGCGGGCAACCAAGGCGGCAAATTGGCCGGTGTCGAATCGGTAGGACTCAACATCGAGTTGCCGTTCGAACAACACGTCAATCCATATACGACCCGGACGTTGGAGTTCCGCTATTTCTTTGTGCGCAAAACATTGCTGGTCAAGTACGCAACGGCGTTTGTCTTCTTCCCCGGTGGATTCGGCACGCTCGATGAGTTGTTCGAAGCCGTGACACTGGTGCAGACGGGCAAAGTGCGGAACTTCCCGATTATTTTGTACGGGACCCAGTATTGGAGCGGGTTGATTGCGTGGTTGCGCGACCAGCCACTGCAGCACCGGATGTTGAGCGATGCCGAGATTTCGTTGCTCCAAATGGTCGATACGCCCGAGGCGGTGCGAGACATCATCGTCGATGCCGCCGAAAACCAGACAGCGGCCGAAGCAGCAGCCCGTGCCGCCTTGCGCAATGCCACCACCCGCGACAGTTAGTCGGCGGGTGGATCGTCTGCGGCGATATCGCTGCGCCAGTGTTCGAGCCACTCGAGCGCTCCTTGGAGACGTGCCGGGGGGATTGCCCGGAGCGAGGTTATCTGAAAGACCCGCACCAGCCCCAGGAAGATACCCAGGTAGTCGTTGCGTTTGCTGAGTGTGGCCGACACCATCGCCGTTTGGCGTGTGGCACGTACCAACGCATCGGTGCCTGCGTCACGCAGATGGACCGTGCCTGGGTCGGTGGCGTCACGCACCTGTCGGTCGAGCTCACGCTCGGCCAGGAGTTGCTGGCGGGCGAGGGCGGCGGCTTCGTTGATCTGGGTGTAGGCCACCTCGAGGTTGGTCTGGGCGTGCACCGCAGGGACCAGTGCGTCGGCAGGGCTGACGCCGTTGGGGCGACTCTGTTGCCACAGGATGGACGCAGCCTCGTGTTGCCACTGCGCCAGTGCCGGCCGGCGGGCCGATGGCAACGTACACAACCACAGGGGCACGAGGTCGACCCGTAGGCACAAGGCGGGTGTCCGTGCGCCGCTGCTGTCGGTCAGCCACATCGCCTTGAGTCCGGCGGCGAGCACCGGGATGCGGCGCAGATTCTTTTCGTAACTCGCTGGGGCATAGCCGAGCTGACGCAATAGGGTGCGGACGGGGATGTATTGCTGGTTGGGGTCGATCCCCAGACTGGTCAACAAATCGGCAGTCGGGTCACTCAGAGA
>CANHPK010000311.1 GCA_947462525.1 Roseiflexaceae bacterium
AGCGTGACAATCCCGGTCGTCGCGCCGTATTCGTCGACGATGACTGCAAAGTGGACGCGTTTGGACTGCATATTTTTGAGCAAAATGTCGATTTTGACCATTTCGGGCACATAGTACGGCGACCGCATGAGGTCTTTGATGACGACCTCGCTTTGCCCATAGCGGATGCTGGCCAAGATGTCTTTTGCGTATAGCACCCCGACGATGCGATCGCTCGACTCCCAGATGACGGGGATGCGTGAGTGGCCGTAGGTGGTGATGATGGTGAGTGCGTCTTGGAGGGCAGCCGCGGCGTTGATGGTGACGACGTCGACACGGGGGATCATAATCTCGCGCACGACAGTATCGCCGAAGGTAATAATATCGCGGATCATCTCGCGCTCGTTGGGCTCGATGATGCCTTCTTCTTCGCCGACGTTGACGATGGTCAACAGCTCTTCTTCGGTGACCATTGGTGCGAGCTCATCGCGACTGGTCCCCGCAAAGATGCGCCGGGCAGTGTAGTCGATGAGCATAATCAGCGGTTGCAAGAGCGTCGCCGCCACCCAAAACGGTGTCGCGATGAACTGTGCAGTGACTGCCGGGTTGCGCACGGCGATGGCTTTGGGGAGCGCTTCGCCAAAGATGATGACGATGAGCGCCAAGGCCGACACCGTGACCAGCTCGACAAGCGGCGGCTGATCGCGGATCAGGTCGAACGTCAAAGCCGTAATGCTGATGAGGGCGAGGGTGTTGAGGAGAAACAACGCTACCTTGAAGCGGTAGGCATCGTTGATGAGGGACTGCACCATACTTGCGCGCGAGGCGTGCTGCAGGGCATTGAGTTGACGGCGCGAGATAACCGTTAACGATGCTTCGGCTGCAGCAGCCAAGGCGATACACACAAAGGCAATCACTATCCCGAGCCAATGGAGCGGGACATACAAAGCGGACACGGCAATCCTTCCAGTGGAAGATTAGTTGTGGAACAGCGCACTCAGTGATAAGTCTTTGTGGATGCGCAAAATCGCCTCGGCGAACAACGGCGCCACACTAATCGACTTGATGCGGGCGTTGGCGGCGCTCGGGTCGAGCGGGATGGTGTCGGTGATGATGGTCTCGACGAGCTCGGAGTCGCGCAATGCACTGATGCCGTCGCCCGCAAAGATACCGTGGGTGGCGCAGGCATAGACCTGCGTGGCGCCGCGTTGCAACAGCGAACGCGCTGCTTCGACCAAGGTGCCACCGGTCGAAATCATGTCGTCGACGATGACCGCCGGCCGGCCTTTGACGTCACCAACCATTTCGAGCATCTCGACCGCATCAGGGCGCGGGCGCTGCTTGGCGATGATGGCCAGGCTTGCACCGATGCGCTCGCGGAAGATGTTGGCGCGGCCGACACCGCCCGCATCGGGCGAGATAACCACGGGGTCTTTGAGGTTGAGGCTACGCACATAGTCCGACAACAGTTGGCCTGCTTGCAAATGGTCGACGGGGATGTCGAAGAAGCCTTCGATGGCCGGTGCATGCAAATCCATGGTCAGTACACGGTGTGCGCCGGCTGTACGGATCAGGTTGGCGACTAATTTGGCCGAGATGGGTTCACGCCCGGTGGTTTTCTTTTCTTGCTTGGCATAGCCATAGTAGGGGATGACCGCCGTGATACGGGCAGCCGAGGCGCGTTTGACGGCGTCGATCAGGATGAGCAGCTGCATCAGATTGTCGTTGACCGGGGTACAGGTCGGTTGCACGATGAACACGTCTGATCCGCGCACGTTTTCTTCGATTTTGATGCGCGTTTCGCCGTTTTTGAAGGTGCTCACCAATGCTCGACCGAGGTTGAGATTGAGGCAGGCTGCGATGTCTGTGGCCAGGGCCAGATTGGCGTTGCCGCTGAATACTTGGAGACGACCTTCCATAGGCATCGCTCGATCACGAGTGATCAAGCCTCCTCCTTCTTGTGGTACTCGGGCCGGTGGTCACCGACCAACGTGGAGAACGGAGCAATCCGTGTATTGGCACGTATTGTACTGTGTTTGACTACCGAATGTGGGACCTGACACCCTTCGCCAATCGTACTGTCATCTATGCTGGTGTGCGGACCGATGATGCAGTCACTACCGATAACCGTCTGCCCCATCACCACCGATCCAGGCAGGATGATCGTATCGGCCCCGATACGCACCTCGGGGGCAATGACGACCTGCTGGGGATGTGGGATTGTCACCCCGTTGGCCATCAGAGCCGTGCAGGTGCGTTCCAACAGCATCGCTTCGGCGCTGGCGAGTTGGCTGCGGTCGTTGACCCCCCAGGCGTCGTTGGGGTCGGTTGCACGCAAGGCACGCACCGATCCAACGCCGAATTCGGCGACCGCCATGGCAACCAGATCGGTCAAGTAGTATTCGTTGGTCAGCGGGTTGGGGGTGACGCGTGGCAGTGCATTGCGGGCCCAGGCCAGCGAGAGCACCATGATGCCGCTGTTGGCCTCGCTGATGAGCGCTTGGTCGGGCGTGCAGTTTTTGGACTCGACAATCGCCGTCACTTGATCGGCGTCATCACGCACAATGCGGCCGTATTGATGCGGCGCGGGCACCGCAAAACTCAGTATGCTCAATGCTGCGTTGTGGGCATCTTTGTCGGCCAGCAGGGCACGAATCGTGCTCGGTTGGATGAGTGGGGTGTCGCCAAACAGTACAATCACATCGCCGCTGTCGGCATCGACCGCGGGGAGCGCTTGGAGCAACGCATGACCGGTCCCCCGTCGCTCGTGTTGGGCGACGTAGACGTGTTGGTTGCCACAGATTGATTGGATGGTAGCGAGGGTGTGTGGGGCGACCACGATGCAGATGGGTGCGGTCGAGACGTGTTGGGCGACGTCAATGATGCGCGTGAGCATCGGTCGACCGGCGAGTTGGTGGAGCACTTTGGGGGTTGCAGACCGCATCCGGGTGCCATCGCCAGCAGCGAGGATAACCACAGAACGGGTCTGGGAGGGGTGCGTCATGGTTCGGCTCGTGTCCGCATGATGCGAAAAAAGTTGGCTGCCAGACTAGGATTCGAACCTAGACAGACGGATTCAAAGTCCGTAGTGCTACCATTACACAATCTGGCATCAACGTTGAACAGTATACCACACGGAATCGCAGTCTGGAAAGTACGACGCACAAATTCCTCGAACACGTCGTCCGCCCGCAGGCGTAACAGACTAATCGCGGTTGCGCACACGCGTGCGTGATTTGTTGTTGCTATAGACAAACCAGCCCAGTGCCACCATCAATATACCGATGAGTTGGATCCGTACCGACGCCAATGTCGCCAATGCCGCTGCACTCACCGGCACCACGGTGACCATCCACGTGTAGAACATCGCTGGCAATGCGACGATGTCTGAGGCATATGCGCCGAACCCATACGGCCCCGCAAACACCACGATCAACTGCGCCGCTATCAAGACCGTCGACACCATGGCCACCAAGCCAAT
>CANHPK010000312.1 GCA_947462525.1 Roseiflexaceae bacterium
ACGATTGTCCCTTGACGCACGATTTTTCCTCCAGACGGATGTATGGACAGAGTATACCTGATGGCACAGATGACGGTTTGCCGCACGGTTGACGAACCCAACGCACAATGCTATACTCCTTAGACGTGTTGCCTTACCCAAGGCAATTGTGTGTTTTTGTCTGCAATGGGAATCCAGAAGAGGTGCTGTCATAACGGATCGATTACGATTCAATAACCGCATACGTGCGCGCGAAGTGCGACTGATTGACGAAGAGGGCAACCAAGTCGGCATCGTCCAAGTCCGTGACGCTATTCAGATGGCCGAGGAGCGTGGTTTCGACCTGGTCGAAGTCGCCCCCAATGCTGTCCCACCAGTGTGTCGGATCATGGACTACGGCAAATTTCGGTATGAACAGTCCAAAAAAGAGAGTGAAGCCCGAAAGCACCAGAAGCAAGTACAGCTCAAGGAAGTCCGTCTCAAACCCAAGACAGACGACCACGACATCGACACGAAGGCCAAACAGGCCCGAAAGTTCCTGTTGGCTGGTGACAAGGTCAAGTTCACCCTCCGCTTCCGCGGCCGAGAGATTTTCCATCCAGACATCGGCATACAAATGCTCGAAGGTATGGCCGAAGATTTGCGCGACATCTCTGTCGTCGAGCAAAAGCCACTGATGGAAGGGCGTGTGTTATCACTGCTCTTAGCTCCCAATGCCAAAGCACGTGCGCAAGGAGCCAAGCCCGTCAGTCCAACACCGAAGCCGGCTACCCAACAAATTCCCGCCGACCCGGTGACTGTCAAAACAGTAGAAGAAGAGGAATAGTCATGCCAAAGATGAAGACCCACAAAGGGACAGCCAAGCGCTTCACCTTTACGGGATCGGGCAAGCTCGTGAGCGCCATGGGACAACGTGGCCACTTCCGTCGCCGCAAATCCACGCGGTTGTTGCAGAGTCTCGACAAGATGCAAGAAGTGCACAAGTCGACCGAAGATCGTGTCTTGCGCGGGTTGCCCTACCGCAAGAAGCACGCCCGATAATACCGGACGGCACCGATACTCATTGATTCGAACATCGTGTAGAGCAAAAAGGCAGGAAGCATAATGGTACGCGTAAAACGTGGAATGATGGCGCGCAAGCGCCACAAGAAGCTGCTTCAGCAGGCCAGTGGTTACCAGGGTAGCCGCAGCCGACGCTACGCAGTAGCAAAACAGACCGTCATGAAGGCGTTGTCATACGCATTCCGTGACCGTCGCGCCCGGAAGCGTGACTTCCGTCGCTTGTGGATTATCCGCATCAACGCTGCAGCCCGCTTGTGCGGGATCTCGTACAGCCGTTTGGTCAACGCGATGAAGAACGCAGGCATCGTCGTCGACCGCAAGATGCTGGCAGATTTGGCCGTGCACGACATGGCCGCCTTCCGCGCAATTGCAGAGCAAGCGATTTCCGCCAAATCGTGATCACGAGTACGAGTAATTCGTATGTGCGTCACATCCGCTCACTCCGCGACGATCGTTCGTCGCGACGGAGTGAGCGGGTTTTTATGCTCGAAGGCGTCCGCTTGGTCAACGACCTCCTCGACGCCGACGTCATCCCCGACTACGTCCTTTTTGACCCGACCCACCTCGACACCACGCCTGCCGGCCAGGCGCTCCTAGCACGCCTGTATGGCATCGCCCATACCTACGAGGCATCCAGTATTGCCATCAAGGCCGCGAGCGACACCAGTAGCCCGCAAGGCGTCATTGCCGTTGCGCAATGGCCCGAGTTGCCGATTCCTGCACATGATTTCGTCCTTATTTGCGACGAAATCCAGGATCCGGGCAATCTCGGCACCATCATCCGCAGTGCAGCAGCCGTCGGGGTCGATGCCATCTATTGCACGCCGGGCTGTGTCGACGTCTATTCCCCCAAAACTGTCCGTGCCAGCATGGGCAGCATGTTCCGCGTGCCCATCCGGCCCGACACCGCACTCGACACCCTCCTGCCCCTTTTGGCAGGCACCACCATCATCGCCGCCGATGGTGCACCCGGCGCACTCCCCTATACCAGCGTTGACTGGCAGCGCCCGCACGCACTCATCATCGGCAACGAGGCGCATGGTCTGAGCGCTGCCGCCCATTCCATCGCACAGCAGCGTATCGCCATCCCCATGCACCACGGCGTCGAGTCGCTCAACGCAGCGATGGCTGCGACCGTCATCCTCTTCGAGGCCCAACGCCAACGCACCGGTGCTCTACGCCCCTGAGCGTGCAGTAGTTCACCGCGGCGTGGTATACTTTTCTCAGAATACAGCGCTGACGAAGCGAGTACGGTAGCCACGGCGTCCAGGGAGTGTCGATCATTGACTGCGAAGCGACACCGCACGACCTACCCGAAGTTCCCTTCTGAGCTGTCTTGCTGAACTCTACGGACGCGTAGGCGAGACCGGTACCCGCCGTTATCGGGGTCGAGGGTCGCAGACGCGGCCGAACCAGGGTGGTACCACGAGCCACGCATCGTCCCTGACGAGTGCGTGATTTTTTGTGTTCTTTTAGCCGGAGTTTCTATGAGCATCATCGACCAACTCGCAGCCATCGAAGCGGCTGCACTGGCCGCGCTGCACGACATCACCACCGTCGATGCACTGTCCGCCTGGAAGAGCGAGTACCTGGGCAAAACCGGGCAAATCGCCAAACTCAGCCGCGAACTGGGCACCCTGGCTGCATCCGATCGTCCCGCCGCTGGCCAGCGCTTCAATGCAGTGCGCACCAATCTGGACGCAGCCCTCGCCGACCGCGAAACCACCGTCAACGCCGCCGCGCAAGGGCACGCCTTTGCCAGCGAAGCGCTCGACGTCACCCTGCCCGGTCGGCCACTCACCGTCGGCCGGTTACACCCCAGCACCCGCGTCTTGCGCATGATTACCGACATCTTCGCCGAGATGGGCTTCCAAGTGTGGGAGTCCCCCGAGGTCGAGACCGACACGCTCAACTTCGAACTCCTCAACATCCCCGCCGACCACCCTGCCCGCGACATGTGGGATACGTTCTACATCGAGACGCCCCCCGGCGCCGAAAAAGTCCTGCTCCGCACCCACACCTCGCCCGGCCAGATCCACGCCATGCGTGCCCACGCACCCAACCCGGTGCGGGTCATCCTGCCGGGCAAGTGCTTTCGCTATGAGCAGGTCAGCACCCGCCACGAGATGATGTTCCACCAGGTCGAGGGCATCGCCGTCGGTACCAACATCACGTTCTCGGACCTCAAGGGGACGCTCATCGGCTTCGCCGAGCGGCTCTATGGCAGCGGCATCAAGACGCGCTTCCGCCCGAGCTACTTCCCGTTCACCGAACCGAGTGTCGAACTCGACGTCGAGTGCATCCTCTGTGGGGGCACCGGCTGCCGTATCTGCAAACACAGCGGTTGGCTCGAGGTGTCGGGCGCCGGCATGGTCCACCCCGACGTGCTCCGCAACGGCGG
>CANHPK010000313.1 GCA_947462525.1 Roseiflexaceae bacterium
CGGCGGTGCTTGGTGGTATAGTTGAGAAGGCACGGTTCACAACGAGAGGAGTACCACCATGACGCGTGTAGTCGTATGGAACGAATTTGTTCACGAGCACGAAGCAGGGCATCCCGCCGGCAAAATCTACCCAACGGGCATCCACGGCGCAATCGCCGAAGGTTTGAAGGCATATGATGGTTCAATGACCGTCAAGACTGCCACCTTGCAGGAGCCTGAACACGGCTTGAGCGAGGCAGTGCTGGCCGAAACAGACGTGTTGGTCTGGTGGGGGCACGCCGCCCACGAGAAGGTCGACGACGCTGTCGTCGCCCGCGTCAAAAAGCATGTCGTCGAACGTGGTATGGGCTTGGTGGTCCTGCATTCAGGTCACTTCTCCAAAATCTTCAAGTCGTTGATGGGCACGACCTGTGACCTCAAGTGGCGCGAGTCTGACGACATCGAGCGGGTCTGGGTCATCGAGCCGAGTCACCCGATTGCTGCCAACGTGCCACAGCACTTTGAGCTGCCCGAAGAGATGTATGGCGAGCGCTTCGACATCCCCGCACCCGACAATTTGGTGATGGTCAGCTGGTTCACCGGCGGCGAAGTCTTCCGCAGTGGCTGCTGCTATCATCGTGGCAATGGCAAAGTCTTTTACTTCCGCCCTGGGCACGAGTCGTACCCGACGTACTTCGACAAGAACGTCCGTTTGGTCATCGGCAACGGGGTAAAGTGGGCAGCCCCGCATGGTCTGGTACGCCCGACCTACGGCAATCACAAGTCACACGAAGCCAAATAACCACAGCCGCGCCCACCCGGAGCCGTCCCGCAGGGACGTGCATCGGGTGGGTGATGCATGTAGTGCCACGAAATATGCGGAGAAGGAATATCACCATGGCGCGACCAGAAGTCACGTTGCCCCGCCATCTACGCGACACGCTCCGAAGCGGTCACCCGTGGGTCTATCGCAACCACGTCGATCCCGCAGTGAGTTACCCGGACGGCACCGAGGTCGTGGTGCGCTGTGCCGGATGGCGTGGGATTGGCCTATGGGACGCCGCCGGGGCTATTGCCATCCGCATCTACAGTAGTCACGATCGCATCGACGCCGCCCTCATCAACCAGCGTGTGCTGGCCGCGTGGAACGGCCGTGCGTTGTTGCGCCGCCAAGGTGTCACTGCCTACCGCTGGTTGTTCGGCGAAGGTGATGGATTGCCGGGCCTGACAGTCGACTTGTATGGGCCGGTAGCAGTGGTACAGAGCTATGGCGCTGGTCCTGGCCAGCTCATGCCGTTGCTCATCCCCGCGTTGGTGGCTGCCAATCCGGATTTGCAGGCGATTTTGGGGAGCAAGAGCCGCGACGAAGACACCCCGGGCGAACAACGCCGGGCGCTCTTGTGGGGCGCGATGCCCGACGGTGAGCTCATCGTGACCGAACACGCCGGGTTGCGTTTTGTGGTGGACCCACAGGTAGGCCAAAAGACCGGGCTGTTCCTCGACCACCGCGAAAACCGACACTCGCTGATGCACTGGGTGGCCGACAAAACAGTATTGAATTGCTTTTCGTACACCGGTGCTTTTTCGCTCTATGCCCTCCGTGGCGGCGCACGCAAGGTGGTCAGCACCGATATCGGACGTGGCTTGGCCGAGGCAGCAGATCGAAATATAGCACTCAACGATCTCCCCGCCGAACGCCATCAGTTTGTGACCACGGATTGCTTTGATTTGCTCCAGAAGATGACCGGCGATGGTCGAAAATATGACGTCATCATCCTCGATCCACCCAGCTTCGCACGGACCCGCACCCAGCGTGAGGCGGCGATTGTGGCATATACACGCCTGAATGCGTTGGCGATGAAGTGCTTGACGCCCAATGGGTTGCTGGTCACGGCGAGCTGTACCAGTCAGGTCAGCCCCGAAGACTTCCGCACCATGGTTGCCAGCGCCGCAAGCGAGTGCGGGATGGCGGTGCAGATGTTGCACGAGGCCGGCCATGCACTGGATCATCCGGTGCCGGCACACTTCCCCGAAGGACGCTACCTCAAATACATCGTGGGCAGAGTGCACCAGCAATGGTAGGAGGGAATGAGTAATTACTAATTAGTAATTAGTAATTAGTAGCGATCAGAGATAAGAAATCAGAAATCAGAACCGCTACGAAAGCATACGTTCCACATATGATTTTTCTTTCGTGGGATTGTCGCTCAACGCGTTATGATCCGGCAAACAACTGGTTGGTGTGATATCACCGAACTCATATGTGATTGCCTGCATGCCCAAGGGCGAGGTATACCTCGCCGCGATCTCGCCACACCTCGCCAGCCTTCTCCCCATTCCTCGCCCGCATTCTCCCCTCTCCTCGCCAGCCTTCTCCCCATTCCTCGCCCGCATTCTCCCATACCTCACCCGTCATGTGTATTTGCGGGCGACGTATACGTCGCCCCTCATTGACCGCGGTTATGCAACGACGTACAGGGGCGGGTACACCTCGCCTGCATATCCCGTCCTCGCCCGTCATGTGTATTTACGGGCGACGTCGTCATGCCCCACGAAGCGGGGTACGTCACCCGTGCGTTCGCGGCGGTGTGTGCGCACGCTGTTTTCGCATGATGCAATGAAAAATCGACAAATCCTGTGCAACAAATGATAGCTGTGCACGAACGTTGCAAAACCTTGCGTGCTGATATTTAGCTTTAGAACACCATATTTGACTACATTGATTCACGCTCAACCAATCCTCATCCAGCAAATCTGTGCAAAACATTGCAAAATCTGTGCAAAGTCTGTATAGTGATACTTACCGTTCGGTAGTGTAGGGGAAGAAATGGTACGAGGCGGGCAACAAACGGCCGAAAAAATACTCGAGACCGCGCACCATTTGTTTATGGCACGGGGCTATGTCGGAGTATCCATCAACGAGGTGGTACAGACGGTCGGCATTACCAAACCGTCGTTGTACTACCACTATGCCGACAAAGAGTCGTTGTACGCAGCGGTCGCCGAACGTGCATTGGACACGATGGGGACCGAATTGCGGGCGGCAATCAGCGATGCAGACGTGCCGTTTGCGCAACAACTGCGGTCGGTGATTTTGGCCATCCAGGCACACAACGGCGAGGATTTCCGCATGATGCGGCACGAAATGCGCGTGCATCTCGATGCAACGCATCAACACCGTGTCGGGATGCGGTTTTATGCCTCGATGATGGCTCCCATCGAGACTTTGATGGAGCGGGGTATCAGCCTTGGGCAACTCGTCGGCCGCAGTGCAAGTGAGCTGGCGATGCTGTTTTTGTGTCTGATCGAAGCGTTTACGGGGCCCGAGGCAATGGCAGTACACCTGCGGCTGACGGCAGATCATATCAGCGAGATGTTTTTGTATGGAGTCGCTGCTCCACGGGTCGCTCGGGTTGAACAGATACACGTAGAGGAGTAAACACATGGCCACGATTTCAC
>CANHPK010000314.1 GCA_947462525.1 Roseiflexaceae bacterium
CTACGATGGCACGTTGAACGAATCGGCCACCGTGACGACCGGCAACTGGGTCAAATACGCCGGCACGCACCAATTACCGGCCGGCTGGAGCGGCGTGAGAAACCTGGGCTTCTACGGTATTTCGCCGACCGGCGGCACGGGTAATCACCTCGACAAAATCACCATCAATCTGCAGCCCATCATCGACATGGGCACGTCACGTGACCGCAGTTCGAACGAGCAGGTCGCACCGACGTCGCTGAACATTCGTATCAATGGACGGATAAGTGCCGGCACCAAAATTGCGCTCAAGCAGACGAGTGGCACGGCAACCAGCGATACGGACTTCAGCATTGGCACTGTCAGTGCCGGTGCAAATGGCACTGCTGCGGTCAGCCACGTGACCGGCAGTGACATATGGCTCATCACCATCCCCGCCGGCGATTATGACGGTGGGGTCGTGTCGGGGAACAACACGGGCGGGTTGACCATCCCCATCACCTATGCGTTCGACATGGTGTCTGAAGGCACTGAGTATGCAGTGTTTGATATATCGTCAAATGCTACGGACGGGGCAACCCCAGACAACTATGTGCTGGGTGACCCGACGTGTGACGCCTCGGTCAAGTTGGATGGTGCGGTATATACCATCACCAATGTGGACCCGACCAATACACCGACGTTGACCTCGACGCAGACATTTACGCCTTCACGTACTCCGACGGTGACGCCGACATTTACTGCCTCGTTGACCCCGACGTTCACCAACACGTCGACCTCGACGCGGACGCCGTCACCGACGGTTGTCCCAACCGTGGCTGGGGTCGTACCGACGACCAGCAATCCGACGATTAACACGTCGATTGCCGGCGTCCGTACCATGGCAAACACCTCGTTTGAGGTGACGGATTCATCGTGTTCACTCAACACAGGCACCTGGGCATACATCCGCCAAGAGTGGATGGCAGGCTGGTTCACTGCACACCCACTAGCACAAGAATCATGCAACAGTAGTAAATCCGGTCCGTATTCATACCGACCGATTGAATTGAACATGCGTACGGATGCACCAGACGGGAGAAACGTGGCATCGCTCAATGCAGATGTGGCATCGTTCCTGTACCAGAAGCTCTGCGTCACGAGTGGTGAGACGTTCGAGTTTGAGTTCTATCACACTGCCGGGGGCACCAACCGGACCGACATCGCAGCATTGCGCATGGGTATCCCGTCTGGATTACCTGTTGGATCAGTAGCAGCAGACACCTATGACCGCGAAATCATCCGGGCGAGCACAACCGTGGGCGGCTCCGAAGGGGTTGCAACTGCTGCTTCGAAGACGGATAGTTCGGGTACCACGGGCAGTGCAGTGAGTGTTGTATCGGGATGGGGCAAGTATTCGGGCACGCACACACTGCCGGCGACCGGCTACGACGGCATTCGCAATATTGGGTTCTATGGGATTCAGTCAGTCTGCCCTGGTTGTGGTAATTTATTGGACAAAATTACCTTGGGGTTAGCGCCCTTGATGGACATGGGTTCATCCCGCGATGCCACGATTGTCGAAGGCGGCGCCGGGTCAATCAACATCCGTATCAACGGCCGTGTGACAGCCGGGACCACCATCATTTTGCGCAAAGTGTTGGGTGTCGCCGTCAGCGACAGCGACTTCAGCATTGGGACCGTCAGTGCGGGTGCGCTGGGCACGGCCAGTGTGACGCATACAACGGGATCAGATAGCTGGGAAATTAGCGTGCCAGCAGGGGATTATGACGGTGGAATCTTCCCGTCGAATAATCGTGGTGGGTTGACTATCCCAGTGTCGTACCTGTATGACGTCACAAACGACACCGGTGAGTACGCCATGTTCCAACTCGGCGCACCCGGTGACGACGGTGCCTCGACAAACTGGAACTTGGCAGATCCGACCTGTGACGGCTCTTTCAAAGACGACGGCGTGGTGCACACCATCACCAACCTCGCACCGACCGCAACGAACACACCCGTTGCCACTGCGACAAACACCCCAACCTATACGAACACGCCGACATTGACTCCGACCAATACGTCGACGCATACGCCGACTAACACGCCGACGAGTACCTTTACGCCGACGTTCACGATGACCCCTGCTGTACCGACCGCCGTCATCCCTTCGTTGCCAGACATAACCGAGGGCGCCTCGAGCATCAATCTGAGCACGGTCAGCGCCGGCGGATTGGCGGTCACCATCAGCAGTACCTCGCCGTCGGTATGTACCGTCACCGGTACGACGGTCACCATCGTCGGTCCAGGCACGTGTCAGATTGACATCGATATCGCCGCCGGCACCGTGGGTGGGATCCGCTACGCAGCGACCAAAGTCACGCGGAGCTTTGTGGTCAAAGCAACGCAGACGATGACGTTTGCGCCGTTGACGGGCAAAATCTATAACAGCGGGGACTTTGCGCTGACGGCGAGTGCATCGTCGACGTTGCCCGTCAGCTATACTGCCGCGCCCGCGAGTGTCTGTACGGTGAGCAGTGGCGGGATGGTCAGCATGCTCACACCGGGGACGTGTACGATTACTGCCGCTCAGGCAGGTGGGATCAGCGGCGGGTTGACCTACGCTGCCGCTACTGCAGTGGCACGGTCGTTTACCGTCAGTGGTGTGCCGCAGAGCATTACCTTTGGACCGCTGTCGAGCAAGCACGATTATGACCCGAGCTTTGATTTGACTGCTACTGCCAGCTCGGGATTGCCAGTGACATACACAACGAGCAATTCGTTGATCTGCGATACAACTGGGCGGCGCCTACGCATCTATACCAAAGGCACCTGTGTGGTGACCGCAGCGCAGGCGGGTGGGACGAGTGCCGGGGTCATCTATGCGGCTGCGAGCACGGTCGTACAATCCTTTGCGATTGATGACAACACGCCGACGTTGACCAAGTCTTCGACGCCGACACCGACCGTCACCAACACGCCGACCAAGACGTTGACGATGACGCCGACGCCTATCCCGTTGATGATGAAAAAAGGTGCCGTCGGAGCCTCGTTTGTGCTCGGATTGCTCCAGAACGGGACATTAGTGACCTGGGGCATGAACAAAGAGTTCCAAGCCAATATCGCCCCGTGCTGTGGCAGTGGGATCGACGATATTGCGACGGGGTCGAACTTCGCCGTGGTCCTCAAAGGCGGCAGAGTGTTTGGGTGGGGGTCGAATTCGCTGAAGCAATTGACCTTCCCCAAGACAACCGCCAAGGACATCATTGCCATCGCAGCAGGTCAAGCACACGTGCTTGCAGTCACCAAGAAGGGTGCTGTCATCGCGTGGGGCGACAACAAGTCGATGCAAACCAAAGTCCCCAAAGCGCTGAAAGGTGTTGTAGCGGTTGCTGGCGGCGCGAGTCATTCGTTGGCATTAACCAATAAGGGCATTGTTGTCGGCTGGGGGAACAA
>CANHPK010000315.1 GCA_947462525.1 Roseiflexaceae bacterium
CACTCAAGACGAAGCGCACCCGGGTGGTCATCACCGTGCGCGATCACTGGCCGTGGGACATGCATGCGACCGGGATGCAGATGGCCGGCGATCAGCGTACGGTACGGGGTGTTTGGCGCACCCTCCAGCTACGCGGGGCGTCCTGGGGTGCACGGCTTTTGGCGCCGTTGTACGCCTGGCAGATGCGTCAACGTGCCGGGCTCATCGCCCGCGCCGATTTGGTCATTGCCGTGTCGGCCCACATGTCCGCGCGCGTACGGGCATTGGTGCCCACGGCAAACGTGCACGCCGTACCCAACATGGTCGATGTCGATGCGATTCAGGCGTGTGTCAGCACCCCACCGCGTGTGCAGGTACCGGCGCAGTATGTGCTGTTTGTGGGCAAGTTAAGCCCCAACAAAGGAGCCCAATACCTGCCAGAGCTGATCCGCCGCATCCGACCACCAGCCATCGTCATCGCCGGTGACGGCCCCCTCCAAGCGGCAATTGTGGCAGCAGCAGCAGACGCGGCGGTGCCGTGTGTTGTGCTGGATTGGGTCGACCACGACGATGTCCTGCGCCTGATGGCAGGGTGTCAGGCACTGTGGTTCCCGTCGTCGTGGGACGAACCCCTCAGTCGCGTCTTGCTCGAAGCGCTGGCGTGTGGTGCACCCATCATTGCCATGCCTACCGGTGGGACGCCCGAGATCATCATCGATGGTACGACCGGCCTCCTCGCAACGACCTTGGATGCATTCGTTGGGGCAGCAGACAGACTCGCAGGCGACAGCGCACTCGCGGCGCAGCTCCGCGCCAACAGTCTGCAACATGCACGCCAAACCTACGCCCAAGACGTCGTCATCGCACGTATGTTGGCGCACTATGATGCAATCGGAGCACAATCATGAGTGCACCCATCCGCGTTGCCATGTTGGCCCGTGTCGTCTACCCGCTCCACGGCTATGGCGGTATCGAGCGGCATGTCTATCATTTGACCACCCACCTCGCCCGTCTCGGGGTGGATATCACCCTCTACGTCCAACAGAGTGACGATGCAGCCGGGCTCGCCCAGTTGCGCACCCAAATGCGGGTAGAGACCATGCGTTACGACTACACCAGCCCGTTCTTACGCCCCAATTCTATCGTCGGGCGGCAACTCAACTACCCGCGCTATACACTTGCGCAAGGTGCGCTGGTGGGGCAGCGCGTGGCAGCTGGCGCGTACGACATTGTGCACACGCAAGGTTTGTGTGCCTATGGGTATGCCGTCGCGCGGGCTGCAGATGCGCGCATGCGAGCGGTGCCGTTTTTTGCGAATCCGCACGGCCTCGAAGAATACCGGACGCCCGATTGGCGCAAACGGCTGGCCTACATCCCGTTCCGCGCGATGTACAGCCACGGCCATCGCCAGGCAGATTACACCATTGCCACCGATGCCTGTACTGCGCCCGATCTGCCAATCTATTTGGGCGTCGATGCAGCCAAGGTCGTCGTCATCCCCAGTGCAATCGATAGTAGCGAAAACCTTGCCCCGGTGACCCCGACGCAGACCCATGCAATGCGCACCAGATACGCTCCGCACGACGACATGGTGATGCTCAGCGTCAGTCGCCTCGAGCGCAATAAAGGCTACCATCTGTACGCAGAAGCGTTGGCACGGGCTGCCCGCGCTGGACTTTTGCCCGAGCGCTGGCGCTGGATTTTGGTCGGCAGCGGCAAAGAACGTTCCGCGCTCGAGGCACAGGTACAGCAGCTCGGCATCGCTGCACACGTCACGTTTGCAGGTCGGGTCGGCGACGACGACCTGCAGAATCTCTACGCAGCAGCCGATATGTTTGTACACCCAACACTCTACGAAGGCTCGTCGTTGGTGACTCTCGAGGCGATGATTCATCGCTTACCCGTGTTGGCTACCGCTGCAGGCGGGATCCCCGACAAAGTCTTTACAGGAGTCAATGGTATACTCGTCTCACCAGGGAGTGCCATAGCGCTCTACGATGGACTGCGCGAGATGCTGACTGCCCGCCAGCGTTGGCCCGAATGGGGGGCAGCAGGCGCCGCAATCGTCGTGCAGACCTTTGACTGGCCAGTAGTGGCACGGCAGAATCTCGCAGTCTATACCCAGGCGCTTGACGCACACGCACGCCCGTAGGAGGCTCTCATGCATGTCATGCCCCTGCATCTGTCGATTGGGATCGACGAACACAATGCGTTTGTGCTGTATGCGTTCTGTGAACCCCAGAATCTCGTTTTGCCCATCCAAATCCCCGAGCGATTGCTCGATATCGGTACCCGACTGCTCGGGTCGCCGACACCGGTATATTATGACGACCCACACGAACTCGGGCGTGAACTCGGCTCCGTGCTGTACCCGACCGAAGTCCAAGACCTCATGGAACGTGCAGCCGCTCTCGCGCTCCGGAGCAAGCGGCGCGTGCAGATCCAACTTCAGATAGCCGTACCCGAACTCGCCGCTCTCCCGTGGGAGTGGGCCACGATTGCGACAAGCCAACCATGGGCACCGGCGCGGTCCGACGACTTCCCGGTGGTCCGCCATTCTGCGGTCGCCAGTCCTGCCCCAACCATCGTCGTCGAAGGCCCATTGCGGGTGTTAGTCTGTGTCGGCGAAGCCGATAGTGATGCGCTCCGGCTGTTGCATTCGTTGTTGTCGGTCGAAATCGCACAGAACCGCATCAGCATCGATGTTGTCGTTGTCTCCACCAGCACCGACATCGACGTGGCGCTCCGCCGCAATCCTCCACATATCATCCACTTCGTCGCGGCGGTCAGCCTCGATGCAGACCAGGTCGTCACCATGCACTACGACACGACCATCGACATCGATGAACTCCAAGATCTGCTCCCGCACTATCCAAGCATTGGGATGGTCGTGATCACCCCCGTTGGACCGCAGAGTGCGCAGTTACTGGCATTCCCACAGATCTACGCCGCACTGCTGCTCAATCGGACGTTGGTGACGGCGATTGCGTTTGGCGGTATGTGCCGTGCCGATGTGATTACCCGCTATGCAGCTACCTGCTACAACGCCATCCTCGACGGGACCCCCATTGATCTGGCAGTGACCCGTGCCCGCCGTGTCCTCGGCAACATCGACATCGACCCGCTCTGGGGCTACCCCCAACTCCGCATGGTTGCCGGCGCAGAGCATCTGTTTGCACGTACTCCGGTCTCAGCCCGGGCAGATTGGCTCCGTTCGGCAGGGCTGGTGGTGCTGGTGGTATGTCTGCTGGTGACGGTGACAATCCTCGGCCGATACCTGGGGGGAGGGACCCTGCCACGCTTTATCCAATCGATGCTCCCCTAATTCAGTAGCACAGAGGCCGTCATGCACCCTTTTCGTTCGCTCCCGTCTGTTGATGCTCTGGTGACGACCGTTCTCCCACTCACCACTGCACCCCGGAGCGTGGTAGTCAG
>CANHPK010000316.1 GCA_947462525.1 Roseiflexaceae bacterium
CCTGTGCCGGCGCGGTTTTTTTGTACAAACGAGAATGTCTGTGCCCACGACCATCCGCACGACGCTCAGCGAAGCAACCACAGCGCTGCAGTCAACATCACCCAGCGCACGCCTCGATGCGGAGCTCCTGCTTGGTCATGTGACCGGCTGGAGCCGCGCACAGCTCCTAGCGCACGCGACCGATATCATCTCCCCCGACATGGTGGCGCAGTACCACACCCTCGTCGAACGGCGGTGCCGGGGCGAATCCGTCGCATATGTGACGAACCACCGCGAGTTCTATGGGCATGACTTCTATGTCGATGCACGGGTGCTGGTGCCGCGACCCGAGACCGAGCTCTTGGTCGACTGCGCCATCGCAGCCGCCCGTATCCTGCATCCGCCTGTGATAGTTGATGTCGGCAGCGGTTCGGGCTGCATCGGGGTCGCCCTTGCGCTCGCTGGCGCAGCACCAACCATCATCGGCACCGATGTGTCGGCCGATGCGCTTGCGGTGAGTGCCATCAATCGCGACCGGCATGGCCTCAACGCACAAATGCATCTCATACACGCCGATTTGTGCACGGCGTGTGCGCCGGTGTCGTTCATGGTCAGTAACCCACCGTATGTCATGGATGACGACGGCAATGCCGATGTGCGGCTGTACGAACCACATCTCGCACTCTTTGGCGGAGACCCTGACGGTGCAGCGGTGTACCGGCGCTTCGCCCAGCTGTTGCCACATCATTTGCTGAGCCCGGGGTATTTCGCCTGCGAAATCGATCCGCGCCAAGCAGTCATCGTCTGCGCGTTGTTACAGACTGCCTTCCCGGCTGGCCGTGTCGTCCTGCACCACGACCTCGCTGGGCATGCCCGTGTCGTCGAGCTCTGGCTTGCGTCGTCGCGCGAGCTCTCGCAGCGGTCGCACCGCTGACCACACCAGACCAAGCGCCGTCGCCCCGAGTGCCAGAACTACCCACCATGTCGGCCCCGCCACGCCCCACCACCACAGCAATCCGAGCCACAGCAACGCAGTGCCCACCCCGTGCAACGGCACAATTGCCCGTGCGGTGTCGCGCTCACGCAGACCGAGCACCACCGTTGCCGCTGCGGCCGCCAGGGCGGTACCCCAGGCAGCCGCTGCAACGCCATAGCTGGGAATGAACATGATATTGACCCCGAGATTAACCACCGCGGCTACCAAACTGCCCCACCCGAACACCGCTGTGCGGCCATCGCGCACCGCACGAATCCCCAAGAGCATCTGCACTCCACCAAACAGCGGCATACTCGACAACGCCAGCACGTACGGTGCCGCGGGCAACGCTGCAGCGCCGCCTATGACCCACAGCAATGTAGGCGCGAGCAACACCAAGACGCCGATGAACAGCAAGACCACCGGCATATAGACCCGATACGACAGCGCGAGAAACGTATCGTCGTCGCGGTAGCGCGGCTGCAAGGCAATCGGCTGCCAGGCGTTCTTGAGTGGTTCGATGGCAAATGCCAACAACGATGCAACCAACACCGCCAACGCATAGTGGCCGAGTGCGAGCGCATCGACCTGCGGCGCCAGCAGCCAGCGGTCCGCATACAACAACACCCAGCCGGTCAGGCTGACCGGCAACAGTGGGAGCCCCGTGCGGAGCACGGTTTTGATGACACGCACATCGACCCGTTGACCCACCAGCGACCATCCCAAGCCGATGGTGAGGAGCGCCATCAGCATATTGGTGAGTGCGGCGGCCTGGACCATGCCCACCACCCCACCATCCCACCACACAACCAACCCGATCCGCGTGGATGCGGTGATAACGACTAACCCGATCATCGACCATACTACCCGGCGTACGTCGTTACGGAGCTTGAATATGCTCAAAAACAGCGTGTACACAACCGCAAACGGCAATGCACTAACCAGATAGGGCATTGCCTCGGTCGTCTCTGGTCGTGCAATAGCCTGCCCAATCAGCGGCGCACAGACGAGCAACCCAGCACCAATGACCAGCCCAAGGCTGACCACGACAATCCCGGCACTGACGATGATGGTGCGCCGTTGGGTCTCGTCGTTGGTACCACTATACATGCCGGCGAGCACGGTACCGATCCCCCACAGCGCCACCGTATACGCGCCTTGCCAGAGCGACAGCAAGATATCCACGGTGCCGTACCCAGCAACACCAATGGCACGCGTATAGAGCGGGGTGAGGACGAGTGCCACCAGCGGCCCAATCAGGCCGACTGCGGTGTACCAGAGGGTTGTCTGTGCAAAGCGCTTCACGCCACTCCTTGCCACGATGGGTATAGGGCTTTCTGACTGTTACAATAGCACGGTATTGGTGACAAAGGAGCTCATGTGCAGTATCGTCTGTTGGCACTCGACCTCGATGGGACCGTGGTCAATCACGACCTCTCCGTCAGTCCGCGCGTCCGCAAAGCCATTGAAGCCGCCCAGCGAGCCGGCGTCATCGTGACCATTGCCACCGGGCGCATGTACGGTGCTGCGATGCCCTTTGCACGGCTGCTCGACATACAGGCCCCGCTCATCTGTTACCAGGGTGCGGTCATCCAAAACGCCAGCGATGCACATATCCGCTTTGCGGCGACCATGCCCGGTGCAGCAACCGCCGAAGCCATCGCGTATCTGCTTGCCAACGACATTTTTGTGGTTGCCTACATCGACGAGGTCTTGCACATCGCCCACAAACGACCAGAGTTGGATGTCTATCTGAGCTACCACCCCGAAGGCGCCGAGGTACGCGTCTGCGACGACCTCCAAGCCGTCGTGCATGCCCATGCGCCGACCAAAGTGCTCTTTGTGGCCCAACCCGAACAGGTCGCGCCACTGTTGGCCGAACTCGCTGCCCGTGTCGGCGATCGATTGGTGACAACCCAATCCCATGCACTCTTTGGTGAGTTGACGGCACTTGGGGTCAACAAAGGGGTCGCGCTAGCAGAGTTAGCACGGCAGCTCGACATCCCCCGCGATGCCGTTGTGGCGATCGGCGATCAGGCAAATGATCTCGAAATGGTCGAATGGGCGGGTCTCGGCCTCGCTATGGGGAATGCCATCGCGCCGCTCAAAGCAGTTGCCAACCATATCCTCCCGACTATCAACGAAGACGGGGTGGCAGTCGCCATCGAACAATTCATCTTGTAGCACTGCGTCGTTTTGGGTACACGAAAAACGCTTTCGACAGATGTCGAAAGCGTTTCGTTGCATTGACTCGGGCAATCTTCTATACTAAAGATTAGCGCGAGCGATACATGGTGCGCAAGCATTTGGTGCAGACGCTGACTTGTACCTGAAGGCCACCCTCGAGGGTCAATGTGGTGCGCTGGATGTTTGCCTTGAAGGTACGATTGGTGCGAGGGGCGCGACGGAACCAACCACCGGTTGCTTGGTGACGGATGTTCCGACCGAACGTCAA
>CANHPK010000317.1 GCA_947462525.1 Roseiflexaceae bacterium
CATCATCAGCTCCTTTTCGCCTGTCTCTGCGAGAATACGTATATGTGTAGTAAACGTGTATTGCATCATATCATCGAATCATCAGCAATGCAATACACTTCACAGTCCTGTATCAGGTTCTGCTATGGGACGGCACGCAGTTTCATCATGACTTCCAAAATACGTTGCCCGTAGGTGGTCCCCGGGAACGCCCAACGACCGTTCAGCCCAACAACGGTAGGCGCGACACCACGCAGATGTGCCGGCAACGGCCGAATGGCCAGTGCACGATCAATCATGGCTTTTTGTTCGGGCGTCGCTTGCTCATCCGTCATCGCATAGGCGAGGAGTCGACCAATGTGCGCAGGGATTGCCTCGTCCTCCCAGGATGCAAAGCTCAGCCCCTTCTCCCACATCTTCCGTTGCGTGTTGTAGACCCACCCCGGTTCTCCCGGATCGGTCACCGAACTCCTGCCCTCAACACCCAATCCGGCGGGATTCCGTTGCGGACGAGCAGACCAGTAACTCGTCAGGTATCCCGTCTCGTGCGCCATTTGAGCAATCGCGAGGAACCAGTCAACACCGACACTATTACCCACCCGCTGGTATGCTTCGACGATGTTTTTGACATCGTCATAGCTATATCCGTTTGCTGCTGCACGTGGCGCAAGTACACGGATGGCTTCGGCGACGGTACCGCTCGGTGCACCGACAATCGGCAAATCGGCCGGTGCCGCAGCAGGCACAAAATCGCGGGTTTCGTTGCCCAACAGCCCAAACAACACATCATATGGTGCAGCATTGTCGGGGTGCAGCTCAAAGCGTGCCCGCTCGAACCACTGCACTTGGTACTCTTTGCCATCGCTCATACGCTCAGTCTGCACGCCCGACAACGGCAAACCAAAGAGCGCCAAACTCTCGGCTTCACTAATACCGCTCTGTCCATCTATTTCGAGCCCATATTGGCGCCACACCTGCCAGATGCGTCCACACACAGCATGTTGCGTCTGTGTGAATGTCTTGCAATCGGCCGTGGCTGATTTGGGGAAGGCATACCAATCACGCCCTTGCTGGGCCAATCGATCTGCCCCGAGGCGCCCAAGCAATACATCGTATGGCCGGGCATTTTGCGGGTGGAGCTCGAGTCTGTTGCGTTCAAACGGCTGGACCGTCAGCGTCTTGCCTTCGACCCGCATCGTCGCCTGTGGTCCTATTGGGTACCCAAAGACACGCAGGCCGCCCTGCGCGGCCCAGTACTCACGGATACGCCCGTCAATACAGAAACCCGTTTCGACAAAGCATTGCGCGGTCGACTCCTCAGCATGGCTGGGCATCAGCCGACCACTGAGTGCCAGCATCGCAACCATCAGTATTACTACAATTTGTCGTACCATACTACCTCGCAAAAACTCAGGGTACACAAAACGCCGACCATAGTCGGCGTTTTGTTGCCCAATCGAGCCAGTGGTCGGGGCGAGAGGATTTGAACCTCCGACCTCATGAACCCCATTCATGTGCGCTACCAGGCTGCGCTACGCCCCGACATCCACAACGGGTACATCATACGCTACCGTCGCTAGCACTGTCAAATATGGGCTAAATCTGGTCGGTACACAGCCCTAAAACGCTTCGATCCCGATCGCCGCCAACTCATCCGCGAACCGTTCGAATTCGCGTTGTGTGCGCAATGTACCTATTTCGGTCAGCAACGGCTCGCGCTTGGTGCCCGGCAACAAAATCGCCCGCTCGACAAATTGGCGCAAGTAGGTTTTGAGCGCTTCGCGATGCGTCGGCGTCGGCATTTCGCCGTGATAGTACGCCTCCATCGCATCGGCCAACACGCCCGTCTGCTCGGTCATCCAATAATGCGGCGCCACCGCCACTTTGAACGGATACGGGTAGAGCGGGTCACGGACAAATTCGAGCGTGCCGATCTGCTCGCGCTCCGGTACTGCGTCATTGGTCATCTCTGCCACCTTTAGTACGAAAACTCGTTCATTGTACCTGCATAGGCTTCGATGTGCCCCGATAATCCTCTCGTAAACCCTGCACTGTAAAACAAAAAAACCGCAATTACCCACCAATTCTGTTCACTGTTGAGGGATTTTGGTACCGCGTAGCAATTGACATCCGGTGCATTGCGGGCACATAGCGCGATTCCCTTTCTGCAGGGTTGCGCTTCGCACATCTGAATGCACTTCTGTATGCGCAAAACAGCGAAAAAACAGCGTACCATAAATTTCTTTTGAAATCACAATAATACTGTAGTTGCGTCTACTATTCATTTACAGTATAGTACTGTCGATAAGGATGCGGGTTACTATTTGCCTTCCAAATCATGGTGCATCATCCGAGCAGTATCGTCTCTGTACGTGATGCATGTTTGACGACCGACCACGATACGAATACGCCTTTTAAAGTATGTTGACACGGAGCACACAAACAATGAGCATGCCCACGAGTTCCCCGAGCCTCGGCACCATCACTATGCGTATCGATCCGCATGTGTGTTATGCCCTCAATGACGGTGCAGATCAAATCGAACTCCTGCGAGCAACCAGCAACGCAGCACTCGACATGATTGCACTGACCGGTATCGGGAGTATCAAAAGCTTCGATGCGATTCAACGGGACTACGACAAGCTCATCTTGCTCGAAAAAGCCGGCATTTTGTCTGCCCCAGATGGTGTGCGCCTCGCCCTCCACCGCGAGCTGCGCACGCGTTCAACCATCTTGCCCGGATTCACTGCCACCAGCAGCGATGGCCTGTTGATTACCGCACTCTTCCCGGCCGAAACAACGACCATCAGCATCGAAACAATCTTGCAACACCTCGGCATTGATGGGACCGATGGCACCACCAAAACAACTGCAGGGGTCATCTGCGCCCTCATCAACGCCGCCAACGGGATAGCCGTTGCCCATCCGACCTCGGCTGGGGACGGTACGCTGGTCAAAGCGCTCATTGCAGCAGGGCAATTGCATGCAATCGACCGTGCCATCGACGGCATCGACAATATCTGCGTGTTGGGCGGCTCGGGAGCAACCGACATCGAATCCATCGGAGCAGGCTTTTCCGAAGTTACCCTCAGCGCACCCACCTTCGAAGCACTCCGCGAACTGGTCTTGGCCCACAACTACACTGCGATCCGCTTTATCAGCACCCCGGTACGGCGGTGGGCGCTCCATCAGCTCTTGCAAGCGACCACCGATGCACACATCATCCAAATGAGCGAGGCCAAGCCGGCTGATACCGCTGCCCACATTGCTGCACTCGCCAATATCGGCGGTGGCGTACTCTTGGTGGGGAGTGAGAACGGCGTTGTGTCGGGCGTCAAATCCAAAGACAAAGCACTCTCGGCCATCCTGAAAGCAGCCGAATCCATCACACCAATCCCAGACCTGA
>CANHPK010000318.1 GCA_947462525.1 Roseiflexaceae bacterium
ATACTTGCATGGATAACAATCATCGGAGTGAGTATTTATTCGGTTATCACGTTGATCGGAATTTTCACCGGAGGGCAGTCCAACACCGATATATCGCAGACTGCAACCCCCGATACAGCACTCGTTGAGCCGGTGAGTACGCTGGTAACTGAGACTGCTATTGTATCAGGGACTGGTGCAATTCAGATTATCATTCCGACTACTGCTCCAAACCTCCCATCCAATCCCAAAGCGCCAGCACGTGCGACAGCCGCAGCAGCCAAGCCAGCTGGGCTGACAGAAACACCGTATATTGTACCGGTCCCTACGGTGAACATCACCCAAACAATTACCATTGAAGCACTGACTCCGAGTGACGTTCCCACCGTTACACTCACCGGCACGCAAGCAACTGCTACCGTCACCGCAACCATTGGTGGGTCTGCCACCGCGACCAAAACCGCAACTGCAACCAACGCAAGCACTGTCACCATCGGGAGCCCCAGCCCTACCACTATCGCGACTACTGTTGCCGCGTCAGCGACGACGGTACCGGCGACCGCTACCAAAACGCGAACGCCTGTTCCTGCTACTGCAACTCCTGTTGTCGCCACAGCAACCGAAACTGACGAACCAACGGCAACCGACGAACCCGACACCGAAACACCAACGCCCTAACGCCACAAAGAAAATCCCCCCGTTCCAGTCGGAACGGGGGGATTTTTTGATTGTTATTCTTCGGGGCGCTGCCACAGATCAAATGCACCAGAACTACGAACCGATGCGCCCACCGCTACTGCGGCACTCATCAACACTAGGTTTTTGATGATGTATTGTCCCTCAAGCGTCAAGCCGAATGGGAAAACGGTCCAGACGAGGTGCGGTGTCAATACCAACGGCATGAGTGTACCCATCATCTGCAGAAACAACAACAGAATGGTCACGCGCATCCCGTAGCCGATAATAAAACCGATACCTATGGTTATTTCCCACAACGCAAGGAATGGGATGAAATATTCCATGGGGAGAAAAGACATCGATGCACGAATCAATCCATCTGCCGGGCTCAACCCAGGCACAAGCTTCAATGCACCAAACCAAACAAAAATAATACCCATCGACCAACGAAGCAGCGTCGTCGCATTCCGTTGCATCCAGCACGTCAGTGTGCGGTCTATCCGAGCGAGTGTCTGTACCATCTTGCCCTCCTTTCGGATAACCATGTAGATAGAGTACCTAATTGTTACACAATGCACAAATACGAAATTTGATATAATACATAACAATTTTGTTATAGGTGAAACATGGAACTCCAGCATCTTCGTATGTTCGTCACAGTCGCCAAGCATGCCCACGTCAGTAAGGCAGCGACAGAACTCCACATGGCACAACCCGCGGTAAGCCGGATGATCCATGAGCTCGAGCGTTCGTGTGGCGGGGTCGCATTAATCGAAAAAATCGGCAGAAATGTGCGACTGACCGAAGCGGGAGAGGCACTGGTGGTGCACGCACAGAGCATTTTGGCGGAAGTCAGCGCAGCCGAGGCGACTATGCGCGCGCGGAAGGGGCTGTTAGCAGGTCGCGTCAGTATCGGTACCCCACCGTCTGTCGGCGTGCGGCTCCTTCCCAAGAACCTTTCTATATTCCATCAGACCTATCCGGATATCGAACTGCGCATCCACCAGGCCGGAACCAACCAGCTCTTGCAGTTGCTCGAACTCGGTGAGATAGACATTGCAATCGCGACGCTCCCTGTCCCGAGCAAAAATCATGTCATTGTGCCGATGTTTGACGAACCGCTCGTCGCAGTGGTGAGCATGCAACATCGGTATGCGACGCGACACCGGGTCATGCTGGCAGAACTCGCTGAAGAAGGGTTTTTGTTGTACCCCGCAGGATACGAAATGCACGACGTTATTGTATCGGCGTGTCGCGCCGCAGGATTTGTCCCACGGGTCGTTGTCGATGGTGGCGATGTGGCGCTGTTGTTGCGCTTGGCCGAGGCAAACCTTGGCATCGCCTTGGTTCCGCGGCTCGCAGTGACGGGCGAGGAGGATGTCGCCGTCCTTGAACTGACACAACCCACGCTCCAACGCACCATGGCTGTCGTCTACCGGAGCGATCGCACTCTTTCAGCCGCGAGTCAGGTCATGATACGGACACTGCTCGAGTAGATGTGCACATCACCCTGCTCGCGCAGGATTCAGGAGAAAGGACAGAGATTTGTGACGATGCTATATGAAAAACGAACAGAGTTTTGGAAACTGTGGAAGCCAATACTGCAGAGACGTTAGCGCTCTTCGGTGATCGCGGCAAACCCGAGCTCGTGATGCAACATCTGTACGGCTGCTTCGACCTGCGCATCCGGCAACACGAACGAGACATACGAACCATGGAGTGACCGAGACGACGTAATCTGATTGATGTCTGCCATACCGAGCGCATACATTGCGCGAGGTGTCAGCGACGCACCATGCGCAGCACTAATAACCGAGACAAGGGCCACAGGGGTATGTACTGTGACCGAATACCCATTAGAAAACGCAGTTTCGAAAATTTCTTTGGTGTATGTTGCGTCCGGCTGACGAACCAACACCATAAGGGTCCTATCTAGCTCACTCTGGTGGGCCAGCAGGGTCTCGATACCGGCATGCGACAGCTGTGCAGTCACCGATGCCGCGAGCTCCGCCGTCCATATGTCTTCGAGCGTCGGCAACGCCGATGTAGATGCAGCGATCAGTGCTAACCCTCGTGTCGAAATGATAGCGCCGGTTGCATGCGATGGCGTAGGAGCCGCAGTAACCAGCGTACCAGGCAACGAAGGCGCGTGCACATTGGCGATGCGTAACGGGATACCACGAGTGGCAAGCGGCATCAATGTGCGCAGATGCAATATTTCAGAACCAGACAGTGTTGCCATTTCGGCAGCTTCTACATACGAAAGCTCGGGGAGAGGCTGCGCACCGGGGACTATTTTTGGGTCAGCGGTCAATATGCCGTCGACATCGGTCCACAAACAGACCTCAGTGGCATTCACAGCTGCACCAATCAGGGCTGCCGTATAGTCTCCGCCACCACGACCAAGGGTAGTGACGATCCCGGTGCGTGTGGCACCAGTGTACCCAGTGACCACCGGTATGATGCCAGCCTGGAGCATCGGTAGCAACCGATCGTTGATACGAACAAATGACTCGTCGAGGTATGGCCGTGCGACACCGTAATGTGCATCGGTGACAATCAGCTCGGTCGCGTCTATCATTTGGGCAGCAACACCGCTTTGTCGCAGGATCACTGCAACAATAAGTGCCGCAAACCGTTCTCCCAGGCTTGCAATGGCATCAATACCACGTGCCGAATACTCACCAAGTGTGGCCATGGCACGGGTCATGCGATCAAGGTGTTTG
>CANHPK010000319.1 GCA_947462525.1 Roseiflexaceae bacterium
CCGTTGCACTTCCCGTTCGTGCGACTCGATGCATGTGTGGTGATGCCAGATCATGTCCACGCCATTATTGTGATTGCGCATCCCCCAGATGCAGTATTGGCAGAGCAGCCTGAGATTGGGACATCACAGACACTCGGCTCCATCGTGCGTGGCTGGAAAGTCGGCGTCCGCAATCTCATGAAAGCAGCCGGCATCGCTTACGCTCTGTGGCAACGCGGTTTTCATAATCGGATTATCTCCTCTGACGAAGGACTCTGGCGTACGCGACGGTATATCAGAGATAATCCGAAGAAGTACAATCGAAAAAACGGTCATCAGTCCGACTGATGATTGAAAGACAACAAAAACCCTCAACGCGCAAGCGTTGAGGGTGAGTTTGGCTCCTCGACCAGGACTCGAACCTGGAACCTACTGATTAACAGTCAGCCGCTCTACCATTGAGCTATCGAGGATCATTTGCAACGAAGAGAAGTATAGCATGCAGGATTGGGTGCGTCAAATCGAATTTGGTGCAGCGGATTCCCATACGTATATGATGCAATCCGCTGTGTCGTAGAAACGAACTAAGGTGTAATGTCAGGGACTTGGAGGGTGATAATATAGGATTTTTTTTGCTTGCCTTGATTCATCCCATCGGGACCAATGGGCCCTACATCAAAATCATTGTCGTTCGCGATTGCAAGCGTCGTTTTGTTAATTATTGCCAGCCCTTCGATTTTTTCGGGCATGGCGGGCAGTGTCGCGCTGTGGAAGACCAACGATTTGCTCACCGGAGTCACCGCAACATCGGATGGCCAGGCAAAAAACTCGAGCGAAACAGGTGTATTCGATGTGCTCCAGACAGACCCTGCGATGTTGGTCGCATCCGCAAAGTCGATGCGGTAGACCGCAAATGCCCAATCTGTCCGTTCGAGGACGAGCGCGTGCTGTGCGTCGATTGTCGCAATGGCAGATACCTTCATTTCGGTTTGTTTCATTTTCGGACGTGGGTCGAACAGCGCGCCTACCTCCAACCGATAGACATATTCACCAGTGACGTTCTTGGAGGGGATGTCGAATTTTAGGATGCGCGTCGATCGTGCACGGTCGCCGGTTACTTTGTCGGGAGCGCTGAGTGGGCTTTGCAAGGCGATGAACAAGGTTTTTTCATCGTTGGAAAGCGAGATTCCTTCAAATCCACGATTGCCTTTACGCAAGGCGTATGCCGCTGGCAGTGCCTCGATGACCGGGTAGTCGGTGTTGCGTAGATTGACCCCTTTGGGGACGTAGCGTGCAATCACTGAACCGCGGGCGTTGACATGCACCAGGGACGGGCTGTATTCGTCAGCAATCCAAAACTCGCCCTTGGTTGTGCGTATCAGCCCTTCGACATCGAGCCCGTTCGGGTTAAATGGGAGCTTTGTCGTACCGGTTGCGTCCCAGAAGCGCGGGTCGGGTCCTTCACGGTTCGGTAAACCTGTCACTGGCATACCGTTTTTTGTAGTGATGGGGATGATTGTCACCGGGGTGATGACATCGTTTTTGACGACGAGCTTCATAATCATCGGCGTGAATTCGGGTACGTACGCAGTGGAACGAATATCGCCGTTTACTTCGACTTCTCCATTCGGGCCGCGGTCGGTGACTGCCCAAAACTCGTTCTCTGGCGCACCCGGCATGTGGTACAAGTCGCTGCCAATCCCACCGAGCAGAATCCCTCGATCAGCACTGATGGGTGCACTGGGCAGTGCCAATCGTTGTACGTGAGCGAGCGGCAGGTTGGGTAGAGTAGCCGTGTTGCGTACCTGGACCGATTCTGAGGCAGTGACGGGGATGGTCATCAATACAATCAGCGCGATGAGAATGGCACCAATGCGGATGCGTGTCGTCATGGAACTGCTCCTCACAAAAACTACCCACGAATAGCGTATCGCTGTGGTGTTAGGACGAGGTCATTCCGCGTTTAACATTGTGCGTGACTTGCATCAACGCGCGCCTCGGATGGCTTCGTTCGCCGATTGATGTGACTATAATGAGTACATACATACCTCGTTGGTGTTGGCTGGAGGTGATATGCATTCCATCGAAATCCGTCTAGAAGAACTGCGTCGTGCAGTTCGCGCGCATGATTACCACTATTTTGTGAAGAACATGCCAATCATCACCGACGCAGAGTATGACACGCTGATGCACGAACTCCGTGCAATCGAACACGAATACCCGCAGTTGGTCACTCCTGACTCACCGACGCAACGCATTACTGCTGATTGGGATGGTCAATTTACCAAGGTACGCCATGCGCGACCCATGCTTTCGCTCGCCAACGCGATGGAACTCCGGGGTGTCATCGAATGGCGTGAACGCGTCGCCAAACAACTGGACCTGCGCGACGTGTCGTGGACCATCGAGCCCAAAATCGACGGCCTGGCCATCGCCCTGACGTATCGCAATGGCGAACTCGTCCGTGCAGCCACGCGTGGGGACGGAGAGGAAGGCGAGGATGTCACCGCAAATGTGCGTACTATCCGCGAAATTCCCCTGCGTCTACGGGCCGATGCGGATCACACCATCCCATCGGTGATTGAAGTACGCGGCGAAATCTACATACGGAGTAGTGAGTTCGAAGCACTCAATCGGCGACTGTTATCTGCAAATGAACGGCCGCACGCCAACCCGCGCAACGCTGCTGCAGGGTCGTTACGCCAAAAAGACGCACGCATTACTGCAGAACGACCACTGCGGTTTTTTGTCTATGCGATAGGCGACATGGAAGGGACTCCGTGGCCGCAGACGCAATGGGATGCGCTCGAATACCTCCGCAATCTTGGGTTTGTGATCAACCCGGATGCGCGTTTTTTTGCACACTTTGATCAGATGCTTGACTACGCCGCTGAATGGATGCAATCGCGTGAAGCATTGCCCTATGAAGTCGACGGTGTCGTCATCAAAGTCAACAACCTCGCCCAACAACGTGAATTGGGTGTCGCAGGGCGCGACCCGCGTTGGGCCTTGGCGTACAAGTTCCCCGCGCGTGAGACGACGAGCACCCTGCGCAACATCATCGTCAGCGTTGGCCGGACTGGTGCCATTACCCCCGCAGCCGAGATCGCCCCCGTCCAGCTGAGCGGCGTGACGGTCAGCAATGCTAGCCTGCACAATGCCGATTTGATCGAAAAACTCGATTTGCGTATCGGCGATCGCGTGATGCTCAAACGTGCCGGCGACGTCATCCCGTATATCATCGGACCCGTGGTAGAAGCCCGTACCGGTACCGAACAACCCTGGCAAATGCCGACCCACTGTCCATCGTGTGGCACACCACTCGTGCGCCCTGGTACCGACGTCGCTTGGCGCTGCCCCAATGTCGCCGGCTGCATCGAACAACGCAAACGCCGCATCG
>CANHPK010000320.1 GCA_947462525.1 Roseiflexaceae bacterium
CTGCCTATGCCGCTGGGGTCGAGGCGCAGGGGGCGTGGGCGCTGACGCAGATCAGCGGCTGGGACTTTTCGGTGCCGTTCACGGCTGCGCATATCCGGCCAATTGTCGAAGCCGATGCGTATGGTGATGCTGCAAACACCGACAATGTGGTGGGTTTTCTCAGTACAATGAAAAAGGGTGACTGGCTCATCAAGCATTTGGTCGGTCATTCGCAGTATCATCTCGGCGAAATCGCTGCCATAGACAGCGCACTCGGCGGGACCCGATACTTTACCTGGTAGGCGGAAAACCCCGTTCTCAGAAAGCGAACAGTACATGACACAACATGCCACATTTTTTGCTGCCCTGCATGCAACGCACACACGGACACACGAAGAGCTGCAGGCAATCCTCGCCAATACGGACCCCGTCCGCTTGCGGACTCGGCCACATCCCGAGATGAACACCATGGTCTGGAGTATTTGGCATAGCTATCGCTGCGAAGATGCCTGTATTGGGCGCTTTGTGGTGCCAGAACAGCAAGTACTGACGACGCAAAACTTCAATGCACGCATGAACATCCCCTACCTTGGTGATGGCATGGGTATGACTGCCGACGACGTGCTGGCACTGAGTGCAGCCATCGATATCAATGCTCTCGCAGCCTATGGTAACGCCGTCACCGCCCAATCCACCAAGGCATATGCATATATGGCTGATTGGGATTTTGGCGTTTCGTTCACCGAAGCCGAAGTCCGTGCTGCATTAACGACCTACGCAGATCTGGCGTCTGATGAGGGCACGGGGACAATAGAATACATGCGCAGCATGACCAAAGCCGAATATGTGATGAAGCATATGTACGGGCACACGCAGTACCACTTGGGCGAGATATCTGCAATAGACGGGCAGATTTCGGGCACGCGCTTTTTCACCTGGTAGGCACATTGACAGTGCGAGATTTTCGGATTACTATACACACCATGAACAAACAGACCAGCGCTACCCCTATGATGCGACGAGCAGACCGACGACGAGTCCGAACAGGACCCGAGTCGGTGATTCGCATTGGGTGAGGCGTAAACGTCCCCAATACTGAATATCACCCCTCGGGAGCTATATGCGCCCGGGGGGATTTTTCTGTGCAAAGGCGAAAGGACGACACAATGGTGCGAGTGGGGATCTGTGGTGTGACCGGATATGCGGGCTACGAAGCACTGCGTTGGTTGAACCGACATCGGGGTGTGACCGTGGTGTTTGCGACGTCAGAGCAGCAAGCAGGCAAATCGTTGGCCGAGGTATACCCCGGACCACTCGATATTGCACTGACATCGGTCGACGATGCTCCATTCGATCAGGTGGACGTGGTATTGCTGGCCCTCCCCCACGGTGCGGCCGCCAAGGTCGCAGTGCGGGCATTGGCTGCTGGCGCGCGAGTCGTTGATTTTTCGGCGGACTTTCGGCTCGACACCCCCGAGCGCTATGCGAGCTGGTATGGCCACGCCCACGGGTACCCCGACATGCTGCCTGTACCGTATGGGATGCCTGAGCGCAATCGCGATGCCATCCGCTCGGCACGACTGGTGGCGGCACCAGGCTGCTACCCAACATCCGTCATCTTGGGAACCATGCCGTTGCTGGATGCTGGGGTGGTCACCGATAGCACGATTATCGTCGATGCCAAATCCGGCATTTCGGGTGCAGGCCGTGCCGCAAAACTCAATACATTGTTCGCCGAGACACACGATACGGTCACCCCATACAACATCGGGCATATCCATCGCCATGTCGGTGAAATCGAGCAAGAACTCGCCAAACACAGCGGTGCATTGACCCCGACGGTGTTGTTTCACCCGCACCTCGTACCGGTCGTCCGTGGCATGTTGAGTTCCATCTATGTGCGGGTAGATCCGACCCTGAGCGAAGACGCAATCCGCGCCTTGTACGTGGCGCGCTACGCCGACGAGCCGTTTGTGCGCGTATTGCCGGCAGGGATGCTGGCGGCAATGGCACACACGACCAATACCAACATGTGCGCGTTGTCAATCACCCTGACGCAACCCGGCTGGGTGACCATCATGTCGAGTGTCGATAACTTGGCCAAAGGTGCAGCGACGCAGGCCATCCAATGTATGAATGTGATGTGTGGATTCGACGAGACGGAGGGATTGCGGTGACGGTTTCGATTATTCCGGTGACGATGGCCAACCTCGAGATGGTGTTGCCATTGATCGCCGACTACCAGACGTTTTATCACGCTACGCCCGACACCGAACGCAATCGCGCCCACTTCGGCGCATTGGTGACGACCCCCGCGCTCGGTGCACAGTGGATGGCGACGACCCATACCGGCAAAGCGATTGGGTTTGTGACGGCATACCGGACATTGTCATCCGTGTCGGCGGCCAAGCGCTGTCTGCTCAATGATTTGTATGTGGCACCCGACCAGCGCGGCGCGGGCGTCGGCCGGCAATTGATTGTGCATTGCACGAATTGGGCATTGAGCGAAGGCTACCCCGGCGTGTATTGGCAGACCGACCACGACAATTACACCGCACAGAAGCTTTATGATTCACTCCCTACCAGCCGTGAAGCGGTATACATCTATACATTGCAGGGTTCAGACCTGACCAAACAGGGCTAGAAAGGCGTCGCATTGACCACACTCCGTGTCATCAAAATAGGTGGGAACGACATCGACGACCCGGCCTTTGTGCAACGATTGGTCACATCCATTGCTGCGATGCAACCCAAGCCGGTCATTGTGCACGGCGGGGGCAAAGAAATAGGCCAAATCCAGCAGGCGCTGGGCGGCGAACCGCGGTTTGTGGCCGGCTTGCGCGTCAGCGACGAGACTGCCATGGCTGCCGCCGAAATGGTCCTCGCCGGTGCGGTCAATACCCGCCTGGTGGTCGCACTCGGGCTGGCCGGGGTCGACGCCGCTGGGATGTCGGGTGTCGACCGTGGTTTGATCCGTGTCCGCAAACTGGTCCACCCCGAAGGCGACCTCGGTCGCGTCGGGCAACCCATTGCCGTGCGCACTGCAGTGCTTTGGCAGGCACTCGATGCCGATGTGGTCCCCGTTGTTGCGCCCATCTCATTGGGGGACGATGGCAGTTATAATGTCAATGCCGACGATGCCGCGGGAGCAATCGCTGCCGCATTAGCCCAAGACCGGAGTGCCGGTGCGGTCGAAGTCACATTTGTGACGAACGTCCCTGGTGTCAAGCTGGACGGTGCGGTGGTTGCGCAGCTCGATGCCCCGGCTATCGAGGCAGCAATTGCCAGTGGTGCAATCTACGGCGGGATGATCCCCAAAGTCAAGGCAGCGTTGGCCGTGCTGGATTCCGGTGCAGCGCAAGCGCGGATTGTCGACATGGCTGGGCTCGAACAGCTGGC
>CANHPK010000321.1 GCA_947462525.1 Roseiflexaceae bacterium
CAAATTTTTGACATACGAAAAAATGCTCTGCGCTCAATTTGCGCACTCCTCACTGCTCCCTGAAAACTGATAACTACTAACTACTATCTGCTAATTACCCCCTGTTTTTGCACCAGAGTGCACAAAAAGCCCCGGGAGCAGTGCGCTCACGGGGCCGCTTTTTGTCAACGAGAAAAACTCAGACCTTCATAGTGGGATAGCCGGCGTAGTCACCCAGATGCGCCACCGAGCCAGCGCCGACAATGGCGCCGAGGTGCAACGCCTCGGGGATGCTCTTGCCACGGAGCAGTCCGGCAATGAAGCCGGCGTCGAAGCCGTCGCCCGCGCCGACTGGGTCAATCACCCGCTCGGCGGCGACGACCGTGGCCTCGTAGTGTTGGCCGTCGACGATGGCCAATGCCCCGCGTTCGGCACGTTTGAGGACAACCGTCTTGATTCCCAGCGCGACGGCTGACGACAGATAGTGCTCGTCGTCGCCAGGCCCGAACAGTGCCGCTGCGTCTTCGTGGCCCATCAGCATCACGTCCACCGCGGCAGCGATAGGGGTCAGGGTCGATCGGGCGTTTTCGGCGGACCAGAGCCGCGGCCGGAAGTTGGGATCAAATGTTATCATCACCCCGGCGGCCTTGGCCAAGCCAATCGCATGGGTGCACAAGGCAGCGGCGCGCTCGCTGAGGGCCGGCGTGATGCCGGTCAGGTGCATTGCCTTGATGCCAGCGAAGTGGCTGGCGTTCAGATCTTCGGGACCCATATTGGCAGCTGCCGAACCGGCGCGGTAATAAAACACGCGGCGCGCGCCGTCTGCCAACCACTCGCGGAAGAACACGCCGGTCGGCCGCGTTGCATCGACCTGCATGGCACTGGTGTCGACGCCTTCGCCGCTGAGGATATCAACCATGCGCCGACCGAACGGATCATTACCGATGCGCGTATGGAAGCGTGACGTGACACCCAAACGGGCCAACGCGATGGCACAATTGGCCTCGGCACCGCCGATGTCCCATTTGAGCAACGGTGCGTCGTCGATGACCACCGGATCAGGTGGGTAGAGCACTGCCATGCACTCGCCAAATGTCAGAACGTCTGGCATGATTACACCCCCCGCAACGCTGCGACACAGGCGCGGGCGCCGTTGGTCAACTGCTGCCAATCACCGGCGTCGACTGCCTTGGCGGTTACCAGGCTACCGCCGATGCCGACACCCGTCGCACCTGCTGCCAAATACGACTGCAGATTGCTAGCGTCGATGCCGCCGGTGGGGATGAGCTTGAGGAACGGCAACGGGGCCAGGATGTCTTTGATGTAGGCCGGGCCGAAATTGCGAGCGGGGAAGATCTTGATGAACTCGGCCCCGGCCTCGTGGGCGGTCAGCGCCTCGGTCGGGGTCAACGCACCGCAGCAGGTGGGGATACCGGCTTTGGTTGCTTTTTTGATGACCTTGGGACGCACCGCGGGGGTCACCAAGAACTGTGCACCGGCGGCGATTGACTCGGTCGCGTCTTGTTCGGACAACACGGTGCCGACGCCGACCAACATGCGGTCGCCGAGGGCATTGCGCACTTTGCTGACGGCGGCGAATGCGCCGCTGCCGGTCAAGGTATATTCGATTGCGTTAATGCCGCCTGCCAGTAGTGCTTCGGCGACGGCCAAGGCACGGTCATAATTATCGAGGCGCACAATCGCGACGATTTGCGCTCGTGCGACTGCTTCGCTGTACTTCCCCATGGATGCTCCTTCGGCGTGTCGATCGCTCGTCATGTCTGCCACCTATCATACACCGATTTGTCATCGTTGCAGGGAGGGGAGGTGTATAATACAGATACTTCCCTGACGAAAGGTTCGTATGGCAGACGCACCCCGTGCACAACGCATCCCCGTCACACACACCCTCCACGGCACCACCCGCGTCGACCCATACAGCTGGTTGCGCGAACGTGCCAACCCGGCGGTGCATGCATACCTCGCTGCCGAAAACGCCTATGCCGCCGAACGCCTCGACCCGACCCTGCAGACGCAGCTGACCAACGAACTCGTCAGCCGCTTGGCGGTGACTGACGAGAGTGCGCCACAGCGTATCGGGGCATATTCGTACCAGTTTCGCCTGGCGGCGGGTGCACAATACCCCGTATTGGTGCGTTGGCCGAGTGCCAATCCAACGCAGGTTGCGGTCGTCATCGACGTCGCCGCCGAGGCAGCCGGACAGTCCTTTTGCAAGGTGGGGAGCTGGCGGATCAGCCCCGATGGTGCGCTGGTGGCGTTCCTGATCGACACAAACGGCAGCGAACGCTTCAGACTGCATATCCGGCGCATCGCCGATGGCATCCCGTGCATTACCCCGGTTGATGATCTGTACTACGGGCTCGAATGGTCGCCCGACAGTCAAGTCATCTATGCGGTGCGCCCCGACGAGGCCTGGCGCCCCAGCGAAGTGATTGCCTGGCGCTTTGGGGACCGCAATCAACCCGCGCTGCGGATCTATCACGAGCCCGACGAGCGCTTCAATGTCGACTTGGCGGCGTCGGGTGATGGACTGCATCTGCTGATTGGCAGCTACAGTGCGCAAACCTCAGAGGTGTGGCTCTATGACGCACAATCCGCGCTCAGCGTCGGCTGTGTGGCGCCACGCGACGCGGGAGTCGAATACAGCGTTGCGATGGCGGGTACGCGCGTCTATCGGCTGACCAACCACGGTGCCACCAATTTCACCCTTTTTTCCAAACTGCTCGACCAGACCGAATGGACGCACATCGTCCCCGAGCGGAGCGACACACTCATCGAGCATATCACGGCACTCGCCGATTATGTCGTGCTGTGGGTCCGTCGCGGTGGCTTGCCGGGCATCGAATATCTGGCGCACGGGTCAATGACGCTCCAGGCGCTGACGTTCCCCGACGCAGCCTATAGCCTGAGCGACACCGACAGCCACGAGTACGCCGCCAACGTGTTGGTCTACGGATATGCGACGCCGGTTATGCCGACGGTGACGTCTGCCATCGATCTTGCCAGCGGCAGCGTCGATGTGCGCAAGCGCGAGGCATTGGGATGCGTACATCGACCCGAGGAGTACCTCGTCGAGCGCGTCCATGTGACGGCGCGTGACGGCGCGCAGATCCCGCTGACCATCGTCGCCCATCGTCGCATCGCCCGTGACGGGACTGCCCCCTCGCTCCAGATCGGCTACGGCGCTTATGGTGCCAACCTCAATGTCGGCTTTGTCATCGAGCGCCTCAGTCTGCTCGAACGCGGCGTCGTGCTGGCGTTTGCCCACATACGCGGCGGTGGTGAAGGTGGCCGCAATTGGTATCTCGACGGCAAGCTGGCGCACAAGCAGCACACGTTTGACGACTTCATCGACTGTACGCAGTACCTCATTGA
>CANHPK010000322.1 GCA_947462525.1 Roseiflexaceae bacterium
CGCATGACGCGCATCAAAGCCGAACTCAACCGCTGGGCAGCGGTCGATGCGCGCCTGACGACCACCGCAGAGTTCGCCGAACTGGGCGATGACTCGCTCGCCGATGATGTCGCGCGTGAATACACCGCCTTACTGGCCGAAATCGACGCACTCGAAATCGAAGTCCTCCTGAGCGGCCCATATGACGACCGCGACGCCTTCCTCTCGATCAAAGCCGGCATGGGCGGTACCGACGCCGCCGACTGGGCCGAGATGTTGTTGCGTACCTACACCCGCTGGGCCGAAAAAAAGAACTTTACCTGCCACCTCGTCGACCAGACCATGGGCGAAGAAGCCGGCATCAAAAGCGCCACCCTCGAAATCCGCGGTGATTACGCCTATGGCCTCTGCAAAGCCGAAGCCGGGGTGCACCGCCTCATCCGTCTGTCACCCTTCAACTCGGCCAACACGCGCCAGACGTCGTTTGCGCTGATCGAAGTACTGCCCGAAGTCGACGATGCACCCGAGGTCAGCCTGAGACCCGAAGACATCCGCGTCGACGTCTATCGCGCCGGTGGCCATGGCGGCCAAGGCGTCAACACGACCGACTCGGCAGTGCGCCTGACCTACAAACCAGGCACCCCCGAGCAGATCGTCGTCACCTGTCAGAACGAACGCTCGCAGATCCAAAACAAAGAAACCGCCATGAAGGTCTTGCGCGGGCGCTTGCTCGAGCGTGAGCTCGTGCGCCAGCGCGAAGAGCGTGATCGCCTGAAGGGCGCCTTCCAGAAAGCCGATTTCGGTAGTCAGATGCGCAGCTTCTACCTGCATCCGTACACCCTGGTCAAAGACCACCGCACCGACCACGAGACATCCAATGTCCAAGGTGTGCTGGACGGCGATCTCGATCCGTTCATCGATGCGTATCTGCGTTGGAATGTCGGGAGAGAATGAGTAGTTAGTAGTTAGTAATGAGTAGTTAGTATTGAGTAGTTAGTATTGAGTAGTTAGCAGTTAGCAGTTAGCAGTTAGCAGTTAGCAGTTAGCAGTTTCAATGGTCGCGTACTCAGCTATTTCTAGGCACGGGAACCACGAGAGAAAAACAAATATACACGCCGGCGAGCTTGGCTCCCGGCGTGTTCTCTATCTACCCGAGACCTCAATTCCTAATTCATAATTCCTAATTCCTAATTCTCGTGAAGCATCGCAATCATATCGTCGCCGAGGATAAGCGAACAGACGCTGTCACTGGCATAGCGTGCGTCGAACGCATACCCCAATGCCTGCCAAAATGCGGTGCTCCGCGCGACGTTCCGAATGGGCATATTGATGATGAGTTTGAGCGCCACGCACGTCTCCCATTCTTGCAGAACGCGGATGTTTGTCGGCAGAACGTGCAGCGTGTCATACCCGCATGCACCGTTCAAGCGGGGCGTACTTTACCACACCGCATCGCGTGATTGTTGACGAATCTGCGACCTACCAGTACAATTCGACGCTATTTGTAAGAGGACGGGAGTGACTATGTTAGATTTTTCTGCTATCCCCTGGTTGGGCGTGTTGCTGTGCATGATTGTCGCGATTGTGAGTGGGTCGATTTGGTATGGCCCCAAGACATTCTTCCCGGTCTGGTGGACGGGCATCGGCAAAACCGGCGCGCAGATCCCCGGCGGCGGCCAAAACATGGGGATGGTCTTTGGGTTGACCTTCGTGGCGTGTTTTTTTCAGGCGCTGATGATGTCGGTCGTCCTGCACGCGCTCCATCCCGACGGCTACACGTGGGCGGTCGGCGCGCAAGCCGGTATTCTCTTTTGGCTGGCATTTGTGATGCCGACGTACTTGGTCAACAAGCTGTTCGCTGCCCATCCCCTGTATGTCTGGGGCATCGAAATCGGCAATCACCTGGTCAACTTCGTGCTGTTCGGGATTATTTTGTCGTTTTTTGCATAAGAAAACCCCTACAGTCTGCGCGGGGCGCCGGTGGCGCACCGCGGTTTTTTGTGTCTCGCGTACACCGCTGCGGTGCCACTGGATTGCCGGGGAGTGCCGAAAACCGCGGCGCGTGGGTGTTTTGCGCTGTCCCCGGTACAACTCCAGCGCACAAATGCCCCGCTCACCGCGTGAGCGAGGCATGCAGTGCAGTCGCTACACCACAAACCGCCCCGGATTCAGCCGGTCGTGCGGGTCGAACTCCGCTTTGATGCGTTGCATCACATCGGCCCCGCCGGCGGGGGCATGCCAATAGTGTGCGAGTGCGTTGTCGGTCGTGGCAACGGCGATGACCTCGGGCAAAGCCGCAATCCAGGCATCCTGTTGCGCGGTACTCAGTTCGGTCAGGCGCACATACCCGCAGCCCACACTAGCGCGGACATGCACGACCGGTGCGCCACCGACCTTCAGCCCCGTGGCGGCGATGCGGGTCAGGACGTCGCCGACAAACGCGGGGATCGTCGCCCAGCGGAGCAACAGTTCACCATCGGCCAGCGGCGTCGCCGCACTGGCATCGGCAATCGTGCGCCACAGTGCATCGTGTTCTGCCAAACGCCGCACCGCACTGCCCGCGCCTTGGCTGGGAGCCAAGGCGACCGCGTCACGGAGGTGGCGCTCGACCGCTGGTTCAGGTCCTTCGCAGCCGATTGCGACGACCCACGGTGCATCGATCCCCACCGTGCGCGCGATGGTCGCATCGAGCAGTTCGCAGGCTACAGGGGTCAGCTGAGATTGACTCAATGTGTCGACGATGCGCAATGCAGCGCTGGGATCTGCACAGCCAATCAGCACACTGCCGCGCGCCGGTGGGATGGGGATGAGCTTGAAGTTCGCCGCCGTAATCACTGCCAGGGTGCCGTAGCTGCCGTGATAGAGCTTCATCATGTCGAAGCCACTAACGTTTTTGACGACCATACCCCCCGCCCGCGACGGTTGGCCATTGACCTCGATGACGTGGATCCCAATAATCATGTCGCGCAAGAGCCCATACTGTGCGCGGCGCGGGCCGTCGCAGGCGGTCGCCAGCATTCCGCCGATGGTGGTCTGGTCGGGGAGCGCAGGGTCGATCGGGATCATCTGCCCGTGGGTCGCCAGGTAGGCCCGCAAGGCACCGGCGGTCATGCCTGCTTCGACCGAAATGGTCAAATCATTCGGCTCGTGCTGGAGCACCCCGGTCAGCGCTGCGGTCGACACCACGAGGTCGACGCGGGTCGGCGGAGCGCCGATGTGTTGATGCGTGCCGCCACCCCAGGGCGCCACGGTCCACCCCTGTTGGGCAGCCTGTTGCATGACCGCGCCGACCGCAGCCTGACTGGTGGGGATAACGACCCGCGCTGGCAAAACGCCATGCACCGTGTGGGCGCTACGGGTGGCGGCGTCGGTCAGTATGGTGAACAGTGCATC
>CANHPK010000323.1 GCA_947462525.1 Roseiflexaceae bacterium
GGCACAACCAAGATGTTACAGGTTGGCACGCCGGTTGGGCCGTACAGGTTGGTGGCAATTGCCTGGCGGTCGATTGCCTTGTTGATTGCCTGACGAACCTTGAGGTCGGTCAAGAATGGGTGAGGCTGATCTGGCTCTGAGCGCTTTGCACCCAAAGCTGCATCTGGGTTTGCGAAGTTGACGACGATACGCTCGACGCCGAATGAACCGCCGGCGATTGCTTCACACTTGCCAGCGGCAAGGATTGGCTCGAGGGCGTCCTTCGGAACCTGCAAGTTCCAGCTGTAGTCGACTTCGCCGGTCTCACACACTGCACGTGCAGCGGAAGCAGCGTCGCCGCCACCCTTGATTTCGACCGTCTCGAAGTAGGTCTTGTCTGCGTTGCGGTATTCTGGGTTCTTGACGTAAACGACAACGTCGCCCGACTTGAATTCCTTCAGCATGTATGCGTTGGTGCCGATCGGTGCATTGTTTGCAGCCTGACAAGCAGCATCGGTCATCGCAGCTTCACCAACACACTTTTCGAACTGCTTCTTCTGGATGATTTGGCCAGAGTAGCTGACGAAAGCGATGTATGGATCTGGGTTTGCGGCCTTCCAGGTGATCTTGACGGTGTTTGCGTCAACAGCTTCGATGTTGGCGATACCATTGAAGTTCGAAGCCGTCGTTGATGCGGTCTTCTCGTCCGATGCGTACTGCCACGTGAAGATAACGTCGTCAGCGGTGAAATCACTGCCGTCGGACCACTTCACGCCCTTTTTGAGCTTCCAGGTGACGCTCATGTTGTCTGCAGCAACGCCGCCGTTGGCCAACGTTGGGATTTCTTCGGCCAGGTACGGTACCAACTCGTCAGCCGAGTTGTAGCGTGCCAATGGCTCGAGGATGACGCCTGCTGCGTCGAAGTCCTTGGTGCCGGTTGCCAAATGTGGGTTCAGCGTGGTTGGTGCCTGCCAGTAAAGGATGTTGAGGGTCGTGTCCTTCTCGGCTGCGGCTGGTTCTGCAGTTGGCTCTGCAGCTGGCTCTTCGGCTGGTGCTGCGGTTGGTTCTGCAGCAGGTGCCTCTGGAGCTGCGGTTGGCTCTGCGGCTGGGGCAGCAGCGCCGCCACAGGCCACGAGCAATGGAAGCAACAATGCTGCTGCCAACAAGGCAGCTGCGCGCTTCCATGATGAGGTCGTTCGCATGTGTTCTGATCCTTTCGAAGAGAACGGAAAATCTTGTGCAATCACCCGCCACAAAGGTTCCCCTTTGAAGCTGAAAGTTGCATGAGATAGATTCTAGAGTATTTATCTGCGTTCGTCAATCGATTATTTACCCGTTTTCGTATCGTAATGCACAAATATGCGCATCGAGATTCGTGAATCTCTGTTTTTTCTGCATTAAGACGACAAATACAATCATTTTAATCATGTTTTGAGATTTCTCAGCGCTCGTGCCCGTCCACCCACCGGCATTGCCCACAAAAATCCCCACACCATGTCTTTGGACATGGTGCGGGGTGCAACCTGCGGGACTATTTGGTCTGTGTGTCGAGGACCACGTCGCGATCTCCGATGGGCTGGAGCGGGCGGGCGTTGCCCTCGTAGGCAGCGGCAAGGGCATCGATTTGGGTTTGGCTCAGCGTGACGGCGTCACGCATCACCATCCATTGCACCCCTTCGGAACAGGGCGGCGTGGTCAGACTGCCCTGATACTGGTAGGTGATGTGCTCGGCCGGCAACAACGCTGGCCAATCAATGGTGGCACTGGCTGCCCCGCCTTTGGGGGTGCTGGTACCAGCCACGTACGGCTCCCAGGCTGTATTGGGTGCATCACCCGCGACGATCATTACGCCGACGACCGCCAACACACCAGCCTCGGATTGATGCACAAAATGCATTTCTGCCGCTGCTTTCACACCGTCGATTGCATGCTCGCTCGGCGTGTGAAAGTGGAGTTGCTTGAGCGTGTACACCGTCTCGCCGACGGTCACTGTGTTGCCGGCTGCAGGCACCGCCTGGACCGTGTGTCCGTTATTGACGAAGTCCGCTGCGCCAGCGCTGTACCCAAAGACCGGGTCGGCGACATCGTTGGTCGATTTGGCCGTGATGTCGATGGGAGTCTGCGCCGTCCCGTCGATACACAGCAGATAGGCGGGGTCGAGTTTGCCCCAGTGCTCTGGACCCTCTTTGCCTTCGTAGGTCCAGTGCGTGGCCGCCTTGGTTGCCGCGGGGACTTCCGTCGGTACAACAGCCTGCCCTGCCGGTGCAGAACACCCAATCAACCCCATAAGCAATACCAATGCGCCGAGTTTGGCCAGCCGTGCGTGCGTTTCGGACATACGCTCCTCTATTGTCTTCATTACTGCTGTGGAGTGACGGTAGTATAGCAACGTCTCTGTGGATTCTGCATGGCAGTTCGACGAATATATAGATACGTCGGAGTCGGCGACACGATGCACAGTGTCGATGCGGCACGCTCGCAGGGATTGTCGCGCGCTGATACACCTGTGCAGGCAGGTCAAAATGCACCTGCGGTTTGGGTATAATGCACACACCAATCGAATGAAAGAGCGACCCGATGCAGTATTCTGGCGAACTCATCCGTGCCCTCCAAGCAGTTGTCGGTACGCGTGGTGTGGTCATGGGCGATGCTGCCCTGATGACCTACGAAGCCGATGGTTGCGTGATGGACCTGCACGCCCCAAATATCGTCGTGTTGCCCCAAACGAGTGAGCAAACTGCTGCCATTGTCAAAATCGCCCACCAGGCGCGCATCCCCGTGGTCGCCCGCGGCGCTGGGACCGGATTGTCGGGCGGGGCTACCCCCATCCACGGCGGTATTGTCATAGCGATGACCCGCATGGACCAAGTGCTCGAAGTCGACGCCGCAAACCGGCGCGTGCGCGTGCAACCCGGTGTCATCAATTGGGAGCTCTCGCAACAGTTGGCACCGCACGGGTATGCATTCATGCCAGACCCCTCATCCCAAAAAGCCTGTACCTTGGGCGGCAACATCGCCAACAACAGTGGCGGGCCACACTGCCTCAAATACGGCATGACGACCAATCATATTTTGGCGCTCCGCACGGTGCTCCCGAATGGCGACTTGATTTGGACCGGCAACGGCCGGATCGACACCGTGGGGTACGACCTGGCCGGGGTCATGACCGGCTCGGAAGGCATGTTCGGCGTGGTCACCGAAGCCTGGGTGCGCATGACCCGTCTGCCCGAGGCGTTGCGGGTGGTGCTGGCGTTGTTCCCCGACATCCCATCTGCCTCGCAGACGGTGTCGACCATCATCGCCCGTGGGATTTTGCCGGCAGCGCTCGAGATGATGGACAAGCTGGCCATCAAAGCCGTCAACGGCATGTACAAACTCGGCTTACCCGAC
>CANHPK010000324.1 GCA_947462525.1 Roseiflexaceae bacterium
TGCACGATGCCAACTACGTCCCACGTGGCGTCGAAGAGACCGCCACCCTGACCGCCAAGGTCACCGTGCGCGAACCGCTCGGCTCGGAAGTCTATGCCTTCGTCGAAAACGGCGGTAAAGAAATGGTCAGCCGACTCGACCCACGTACCAGCGCCTCCATCGGCAACGGTATCAACCTGGTCGTCGACATGTCCAAGATGCACGTGTTCGATCGCGACAGCGAAAAAGCCATCATCTGATCGATACCCATCCGATAGCGAGCCCCCCGTGCCGCGCACGGGGGGCTTTTCTGTGTACCAATTACCCTACTGCGTCACCTACTCGTCGATGACTGGTGCAATCACCAGCGGGAGCAGGACATCGCCGGCGCGTACCCCTTCGATGAGCAGCGCAGCCCCATCGCCCAAACGCACCGGGGCTGTGTCAGCCAACCACGGCGGATCAAATCCTATCGCGATGCGTGGATCACTCCGGTCGGCCAACACGATTGCCGGTGCGGGGCTGCGTACGTGACCGATGACCCGTATAAGCCGATTGCTATCGTTCGCAGCGACGGTCTGCTCGCGGATACGGTAGTCGACGTCGCGCACGTCGCTGAGCGTCACCACCCCGTCGTTCTGGGTCAGCTGGGCGGTGAGTACCATGGGGAGGTAACTCAACCCGGCTTCGACGCGCAACGGCAACACGGCGCTGACCGCTGGCGGCAACGTAACGGCGATGCGCAACGACGCGGTTTGGACGGGGATGTCGGGATTGCTGAGCACCCACTGCGTCAGATAAGGCCCGGCCGGGTCGGCCACATACACCGCCGCCACACGCACCGTGCCACGGTCGGGCAGGTCTGCAAGGGCGCTCAATGGAACGGCATCCGGCAGCCACAGGCCGCAGGATGCCAATACCAAACCGAGCAAGATGGGGACGAAGCGGCGCACGCGCTTACTCGAACGCTGCGATGTTGCGCGCTTTGAGGCGGCGGAACATCAGGACCAACAACGGTGCGCAGGTCAACACACTGGCGATGACACACAGGACGGTGAACCCCAATCCGGCCAAAATAAAGCCCGAACTCAGGCTCCCCGCCGCCGATGCGACGTTGACGGTCAGTTCGACGGCGCCTTGGTAGCGGCCACGTTCGTTGGGGGCCAGGTTGTCGGCCAGCAACGACGAACCGCCGATGTAGCACATGTTCCAACCCACACCGACCAGGAACAAGCCGATTGCCAACGGCAACACATCGGTCGACAACGGTGCCACCACACAGCCGAGGATCAACACCAGTGCACCGACGGCAATCACTGTATTGCGACCGTAGCGGTCAGCAATCGTCCCCGTGAGGAACGACAGACCGTACATCCCCAGCGTGTGGGCCATGATGACCAGCGAAATGTCGGCCAGATTGTGATCGTGATGCTTCATGTGCAATGACGTCACCGTCATCACCAGCACCATCATGGCTTGACCGATGAGCATCGACAAGGCCGCCAACTGTACCCCATGCAGCCGGGCGATGGCGCGCAGTTCACGGGCGGCGGCGACCGGAGCGTCGTCTTCTTTTTTGAGGGCATCCGAAATGACTTTGCCGATGTCACGTGGGTCGGGTCGCAGCAAGCCGCTAATCAACAACCCCGAGATACCAAAGAGCACCGCGCCGCCGATCATCGGGCCGGCCAGCGCCTCGAAACCAAACATGCTATTGACCAGGATCCCCAGCGGTGCGACCAGCAATGGACCACCGACTGCACCAACTGTGCCGGCAAAGACGACGGTACTAATGGCACGGGCGCGGTTTTCGGGCAGATTGGCGTCGGCTGCCGCATAGCGGCTCTGGTCGACGGCACCACGGGCACCACCGATCAAAAACAATCCGAGCAAAAAGAGCAGAAAAGACCCCGAGACAATTGCGTACCCGCCGACTGCCATGCCGAAGGAACCGAGGTAGAAGCCCAGTGCCAACCCGGGGCGGCGGCCGATGCGTTGCATCAGAATACCGGCCGGATACGAGGCGATGGCTGCCCCGAGCAACAACAGCGTGCCCGGCACGCCGGCGAGTATATCGCTGCCGCCTAATTTCGAACCAACGATGGGATTGACCGTGGCGTTCGCGATCAGCGCTGCCGACCCTAAGCTCTGGGTGATGAACAAAATCTGCGCGATGCGCTGCCCAATCTTGGGTTCGACAATCGGTGCAATGGTCATGGAGGAGTCGCCCTTCTCTGTGTGTACTTATGGGACTGGTACGATCCAGTAGGTTCCTTCGTTGTCGTGTTCGGCACTCCAGCCCGTGCCCGAAGACCCGGTGATGTTCCACCACACAAAGCCATCTGCCAAAATCGGCCCACTATTGACGCTGACGTTCTCGTCATCGCGGAAGTAGGCAATCACCGTTGCGTTTTTGGAGGGCGAGATACGCACCCGCAACGGATTGACATCGGTGTTCTGGATGCGTGCCCGCCCACCCTCACGCAGCAGCAACGGCGTGGGTGTGACCGGCAACGGGGTGTTGGTCGCAAACAACAGCTGGCTCGACGCAGCCAACGTCGGCAAAATCACCGGTGTCGGCTTGGATTTGGTTGGTCGGATGATGCTCGTCGTCGTAAACGTATAGACGACCGCGCCTATCGCCACCAGCCCCACCACAAACACGGCATTGAGCGCCCAGCGCCGCACATCAATCACCGGTATGCTGCCGGTTTTGTGCATGCGTTTGCGCGTCTGGTCGTATGCCCGCTTGTATGGTTCGTAGTGTTCGTAATAGAACGGGTGCGCCTCGCCGCGGTAGGCGTCGGCAATCCCGCGCTCAAACATCTCGTCTGTATCCATGGACCCCCTCTGAACGTTCCCCATTATAACAGTGTGTATCTGTTTTTGTGTGGACATAATAGGTTGTTTGACGCAGGAAAAAGCGCTGCGCGACGGACACGAAGGATGCTTGTCACAGCCACCCGGCGCGCAGTCGCAGGGGCATCCACTGTGGACGTGCTGCACCGTGCTGACGCGGAAGCGGCGACTCCTGCTCGGGTGTGTCGCCTTGTATGCCGACAGCCCCTACACGTCGCGCCAGAGTTGTGCAAACGCCCGTGCCGGATTGTGCCGATAGCGCTCGGCATCAATGTGCGCAGTGTGCTCCGCCACGGTATCCCACTGCCCGAGCTGCTGATGCATGCTCGCCGGGTAGACGACCCCAGCAGCGCCGTTCTGCCGCAACACACCAAGCACCGCCTCGAGGTACCGCTCGACGTCCTCGGCCGGCAAATGGGCGACCGCCAGCTGCTGCTGGTGCCAGGCAATCTGCTCCCAATGTCGTGTCGTCGCTTCGACGTGTGGCGCCAATTGGGCCAGCACCGGCCGCTGACTTAGGGCCGCCACCA
>CANHPK010000325.1 GCA_947462525.1 Roseiflexaceae bacterium
GCGGGGTAGCCACGCACAATCTCGAGGCTGTAGTCGCCGCCCAACAGTTTGGCTGTGGCAAAGGCCTTGTCGACCTCGGCATGCAACTGCTCGCGGATGGCCGGGTCGAAGCTCCGGATGGTACCCGAAATAACGACCTCGGACGGGATAACGTTGGTTGCACCACCCGCCTGCAAAATCCCGATGCTGATGACGGCCGGGTGCATAGGGTCGATTTTGCGGGCACAGATGCCAAACAGCGCACTGATGACAATGTTGGCCATCCAAACCGGATCGGTCCCATTGTGCGGCGCGGCACCATGGCCGCCCGTGCCGCGCACCACCCCGCGGAACGCGTCCGACGCCGCCGTGTTGGGCCCGCGCGGCAACATCACTTCGCCGTACTTCATGGTCGACAGCACATGCAGGGCAATCACATGATCGACACCGGTCAATGCGCCGTCGGCGATCATCTTGGGTGCACCCGACACACCGTCACCGCCGATTTCTTCGGCGGGTTGGAAGAGGAATCGCACATTGCCTTTGAGCTTGCCCGTGGCAAATTCTTCTTTGAGCAGATGCGCCACGCCGAGCAGAATCGCCGTGTGCGCGTCATGGCCGCAGGCGTGCATTTTGCCGGCATCGACCGACCCAAACCCCAAGCCCGTCGCCTCGTGGATGGGCAGCGCGTCCATGTCGGCGCGTATGCCGATCGTCGGGCCGTCTCCCGTCCCCAAATCACCGACGACACCCGTGATGCCGACGTTGGTGCGTACAGAGATGCCGCCAATTTCACGCAGCGTTTCTGACACAAGAGCGGCGGTACGAACCTCTTGGAAGCCTAATTCTGGATGGGTATGTATTTCTCGGCGTAAGCGCGAAAGTTCTGTACTGAGTGCCTCGGCACGTGCGCGCATAGACATGGTGGTGCTCTTTTCGTTCTACAAAAAACTACGCGCGGGTCAGATAGCGGCGCACGGTTTCGGCCAGAATCGCCGCCCCGATGGGGAACGAACGCTCGTCGATGTCGAACACCGGCGTGTGGTGCGGCCGGTTCATGTCGCCCAGTGCGGCGCCCAGCATCATCATAGTGCCGGGGGCTTTCTGTTGCATATAGGCAAAGTCCTCGCCGCCCATCCCGGCCGTGACCCGATCGACATTGGCTGCACCCAAGTATTCAGTGGCGACGTCGTCCATCCACTGCGTCACTGTGGCATCGTTGATGCCAGCGGGATAGCCACGGATAATCTCGAGTGTGTAGTCGCCGCCCAATGCCTTGGCCACCGAGAAGGCCCGATCGAGTTCGACATACAACTGCTCGCGCACCTCGGGGTCAAAGCTCCGGATCGTGCCACCGATGTACACCTCGTTGGGGATGATGTTGAAGGCCGTGCCCGTCTGCACGATACCCACACTGATGACCGCTGATTTCATCGGGTCAATGCGGCGCGACACAATGCCGTTGATGGCCTGCACCACCGCTGCCATCATCATCACCGGGTCGGTGCCACCGTGTGGGTAGGCGCCATGGCCGCCGGTGCCGCGGATCCACCCTTTGAACCCATCTGCAGCAGCCGTGACTGGGCCGCGGGTCAACCCGACCTGGCCCAATGGGATTTCGGAGGCGACGTGGAGTGCAATCACATGGTCAACACCGTCCAATGCACCGTCGGCGATCATCTTGGGTGCACCCGAGACGCCGTCACCACCGACTTCTTCGGCGGGTTGGAACAGGAAGCGCACGTTGCCTTTGAGTTTGCCCGTCGCGAATTCTTCTTTGAGCAGGTGAGCAGCCCCGAGCAGGATGGCCGTGTGGGCATCGTGGCCGCAGGCGTGCATTTTGCCGGCGTCCTGCGAGGCATGTCCGAGGCCGGTGTTTTCGAGCACGGGCAGAGCATCCATATCGGCGCGGATGGCAATCGTCGGGCCGTCCCCCGTGCCCAAATCACCCACCACACCGGTCACACCGACCTGGGTGCGGATGCCAATCCCGCCGATTTCTTTCAGGGTATCGGCCACCAGCGCGGCGGTGCGCATTTCTTGGAAGCCCAGTTCGGGATGCATATGAATCTCGCGGCGCAGACGCGACAACTCGGCACTCATGGCCTCGGCGCGGGTCAACATTGACATGGGTTGCCTCTTTTTCTGTATCAAAAAACTAGCGCGCCAGATAGCGTCGCACGGTCTCGGCCAAAATCGCTGCCCCTATCGGCATCGCACGTTCGTCGATGTCAAAAACCGGTGTGTGGTGCGGACGCGGCATGTCGCCCAGTGCAGCACCCAGCATCAGCATGGCGCCCGGCGCCACCTGCTGCATGTAGGCAAAGTCCTCGCCGGCCATCCCGACGGTCTTGCGGTCGACCTGCGCACTCCCCACGATGTCGCTGGCGACATCGTCCATCCACTGTGCCACGGCGGCATCGTTGATGCCGGCCGGGTAGCCGCGGATAATCTCGAGCTCGTAGCTGCCCCCCAACCCGTCGGCCAGCGCGAACGCCCGGTCCAACTCGGCAAACAGCGTCTCGCGCGTCGATTCTTTGAAGCTCCGTATGGTGCCGGCAAAGTAGACCTCGTTGGGGATGATGTTGAAGGCCGAACCTGCTTGGACAATCCCCAAACTCACCACTGCTGGCTCTTTGGGGTTGATGCGCCGCGCCACGATGCCGTGGATTGCGGTGATGATGGGCGCCGCCATCCACAACGGATCGGTGCCGTGGTGTGGGTAGGCGCCGTGGCCACCGGTGCCACGCACCCACGCCTTGAAGGCGTCGGCAGCCGACGTCACCGGCCCTTTGACCATTTTGACGGTGCCGACGGGAGAGCCCGAATCGACGTGGAGTGCAATCACGTGGTCGACTCCCTGCATCGCACCGTCGGCAATCATCTTGGGTGCGCCCGAGACGCCGTCTCCACCGATTTCTTCGGCGGGTTGGAACAAGAAGCGCACGTTGCCTTTGAGTCTGCCGCTGGCAAACTCGGCCTTGAGCAGATGGGCGGCACCGAGCAGAATCGCCGTGTGGGCGTCGTGACCGCAGGCGTGCATTTTGCCAGCGTCTTGCGATCCATGGCCGAGTCCAGTGGTTTCGTGGATGGGCAGTGCATCCATATCGGCGCGAATGGCAATGGTCGGGCCATCGCCCGTGCCCAGGTCACCCACCACGCCGGTGATGCCCACCTGGGTGCGGATGTCGATGCCGCCGATTTCGCGCAGGGTGTCAGCCACGTGGGCTGCCGTACGGACTTCTTGGAAGGCCAACTCGGGGTGCATGTGGATGTCGCGGCGGAGCCGTGACAGCTCGCCACTGATGGCTTCGGCCCGCTTCAGCATATCGGTCATTGCAACGCTCCTGGCTGGGGTTTTCTGTGGACATTATACGAGAGGCC
>CANHPK010000326.1 GCA_947462525.1 Roseiflexaceae bacterium
CCGCCAGCGCGGTGTTGCCGGCTCGAGGCGGACAATCCCGGCACACGCAAATTCGTGTTGCACGCCAGTAGCAGACCAGACGATCCAGGCCAAATCCGGTTGGTGTGCGACGAATGCAATGCTACGGTGTAGACGTGAATGGGCGTAGTTTTGCACAATGGAATAATCAAAGCCCGGCGCAAGTCGTTGGTCGATTGTCATTGGTAATGCATAGTGATGGGCAATAATCTGCGCCGTCTGTTGTGCCCGCGCCAATGGACTACAGCGAATCACATCGATCACAATACCCAGTGCCTGCAGACAATCCGCCACTTGTGTCGCTTCGGCGATGCCGGTGGCGGTCAGATTGCGATCACTATCATTCTGTCCGATGCGTGTTGGCTCGGCAGTCGCATGTCGTATCAGATAGACTTCGCTGACCATCATCCCCTCGAATCCGGCAGTTGGTATAATGCGCACAGTGGCGATCTCGCCTGATGGGATAGTACCATGACGCACACGATACCGGTCCTTGATTTTGGATCACAAACAGCCCAACTCATTGTCCGCCGTCTGCGCGAAATCGGGGTATATTCCGAGCTCATCCCCTACGACGCTCCCCGCGCAGAGATATTCAAACACGACGTCGTCGGTATTGTTTTATCGGGCGGTCCTGCGAGCGTCTACGACGACGGCGCACCGGCCATGCCTGATTGGATGGTAGATTGTCCTGTGCCGGTGCTGGGGATCTGCTATGGGATGCAACTGCAGAGCTATGCCCTCGGTGGTCGGGTCGTCAAAGCCGCCCAGCGCGAATATGGCAACGCCACCATTGACCTCCAGAACGCACACCCGCTATTTGCCGGCATGAACGCACAGCAACAGGTCTGGATGAGCCACGGCGATCATATCGAGTCTATCCCGACCGGCTTCGTCGCATTGGCATCCAACGCGAGCACGCCGTTTGCTGCGATGGCCGATGAAGCGCGCCGTTGGTATGGGATCCAGTTCCATCCCGAGGTTGTGCATACACCCAATGGGCGGGATGTGCTGCGGCACTTCGCGCTCGATATATGCCAAGCCACCCCGAGCTGGCAGGCATCGTCGTTTGTCACCGAGTCTATTGCGCGCATCAAGACCCAAGTGGGTGCTGGTAAGGTCATCTGTGGTCTGTCAGGCGGTGTCGATTCTGCCGTTGCAGCACTGCTCATCCATCGCGCCATCGGCGACAATTTGACCTGCGTGTTTGTCGACAATGGACTGCTCCGCCTCAACGAGGCCGAGCAGGTTGTCCGCACGTTCCGCGACCAACTGGGTATCAAACTCATCCATGTCGACGCGAGTGCCGAGTTCCTCGGCGCCCTCGAGGGTGTGAGTGATCCCGAACGCAAGCGCAAAATCATCGGCGAGAAATTTGTCCGCGTGTTTGAGCGCGAGGCCAACAACATCGATGGCGCAACCTTCCTCGCCCAAGGCACACTGTACCCTGATGTCATCGAGTCCAAAGCACCCGATCGCCAAAAAGGGGTTACCATCAAGACGCACCACAACGTCGGCGGCCTGCCGGCCGACATGACGTTGACACTGGTCGAGCCACTGCGCTACCTCTTCAAAGATGAGGTCCGGGCAGCCGGGATGGAGCTCGGGTTGGCCGAAGATTGGGTGTGGCGACACCCGTTCCCCGGCCCTGGTTTGGCCGTCCGTATCCTCGGACCCATCACCAAAACGCGAGCAGATGTATTGCGCGAGGCAGATTTCATCTTTATCAGTGAGCTCCGCGCGGCGGGCCTCTATCGCACCACCCAGCAGGCATTTGCGGTACTGTTGCCGGTCCAGAGTGTGGGGGTGATGGGTGACGGGCGCACCTACGCCGACGTCATCGCCCTGCGCGCCATCACCACCGAAGACTACATGACTGCAGACTGGGCACATTTGCCGTATGAGTTCCTGGCCAAGGTCAGCAATCGCATTGTCAACGAGGTCGCCGGCGTCAACCGGGTGGTCTACGACATTTCATCCAAGCCACCAGCGACCATCGAGTGGGAGTAGCATCTCTCCCGTCTACCAGTGACTGAGGCCTGCAATGCACACCGTCGAAGCCCATGCCTCTGCCAAACTCATCATCGCCGGCGAACATGCCGTCGTCTATTTGCGCCCCGCCTTGGCCGTGCCGCTGCCCGACATCCGTGTGACGGTCCACATCACTGCTGGCCAGCCACAGACAGGCTGTCAACTCCACATGCCCGACATCCAACGCAGTGCACGGTTGGGGGTCGACAGCGATCCATTGCTCGATCTGCTCGGTGATATGCTACAGGCGTGGGATCTGCAGCCGCCCGACATGATTATTACCGTCCAATCCGACATTCCCATCGCCAGTGGGATGGGCAGCGGAGCGGCCGTGGCCACCGCACTCGTCCGCGCCTGCGCTACGTGGTTTGGGCAGGCTCTCGCGCCTGCCGCGGTGGCAGCGCTGGTGTTCCGCAGTGAGCAACGCCTCCATGGCACCCCCAGCGGGATTGATAACACGGTGATTGCCTACGATCAGCCGATTTCTTTTTGTCGTCGTGCTGCACTCGCCGATGGCACAGCCCAAACACCGTTGATCCACCCGCTGCAGATCGGCGCTCCAATCACGGTGGTCATCGCCGATACCGGCGTGCGCAGCCCTACGCACCTGTCGGTGAGTGGTGTGCGCACCCGGCGTACCGCAAATCCCGCGCACTACGATGCGCTGTTCGACGCCATCGGCGCGGTGACGTTGCTCGCCCAAGATGCATTGGCACGTGGCGATGCGGCGCTCCTGGGGATGGCCGCACGCCAAAACCAATCGTTGTTGGCGGCTATCGGCGTTTCGACACCACTCCTCGACGCACTCTGCCACGCTGCCGATAGTGCAGGCGCATACGGCACCAAACTCAGTGGCGCTGGTGTCGGGGGCATTGTGATGGCAGTCGTCGCCCCATCCACCCAGGGGAGTGTGGCAGCAGCGTTGCGTACCGCGGGGGCACGTACGGTGATGACGACAACTATTGCCGCCTACCCAGCGGTGTAAGCGTTTTTTCGCAGGACAGACACATTCCATGGAGCTACCGGCCTATCCGCCGGTTGCACTTCTGCTGTTCACCCGCACGGCGTCAGCGGAGCCGTCGCACAGATATGTTTTGGTGCAGTGTGCCGACCCTCCGGGTTTTCGCATATACCAATCCTCACAAACGGTAATGGTCAGCCACGCATAGCCGGGTTATAATATACAGAGTTTCGCTTGAGAGGTCCCGACAATGGCGCGTGTAATGGTCGCAATGAGCGGCGGTGTCGATAGTTCTGTGGTGGCAGCAATGCTCCACAATGCCGGTCACGAGGTCACGGGTGTGACGATGCA
>CANHPK010000327.1 GCA_947462525.1 Roseiflexaceae bacterium
CGATTGTAGGTCAAAATAGCACCTTTGGTAGCTGCATAGTAGGTCGATCCGACGCCGCCACCATCAAATGCAGCCTGCGAGCTCATCATCACGATATTGCCACCGCCTTGTGCGATCATCCCTGGGATCACTGCTTTGCAGCACAGGAAAGTGCTGGTGACATTCAGGGCAAATGCGTCGTCCCATGTTTGGCGGGTAATCTCGGTGGTTTGTTTGCGGCCAAGGATACCGCCTGCATTGGTCACCATGATGTCTATCCCACCCAAAAAGCCTTGTGCATCTGCCACCACGCGGTTGACCGATGCTTCGTCCGTCAAATCGGCTTGGTAGGCAACGGCCTTTACCCCACGTGCCTGTGCATAAGCCACCGTCTCTTGTGCGCCTTGGGAGGATGAAACGTAGGTCAATACCACGTCGACACCATGATCAGCCAGTGCTTTCACAATGCCTTGCCCAATACCCGATGCGCCACCAGTAATCAGCGCACGCTTCCCTTGTAATCCAATTTCCATCACGATGCTTTCTATTGGCGAATTGCCGCCAACGTACGGGCGATCTGGTCGAGATGATCATCGCCGTGTTCGACGTACCCTGTGAGCATACGGGCAAGGGACATACGGCCAGCCTCGGGGTGGTGCCCCACACGGTCCCATGCCTCAGGCGGCAGGGCGGCGAAAAAATCCGCCCAGCGTGCATGCAACCCTGCCAAAATAGCCATCGAGGCGCTCAGGTCTGCACTACAGGCATCAGGGTTAGTAGCCCATGCATCCTGATCGTAGGGCTTGAGGGGTGGCTCGTGTTCGGTCGCAATCAACTTGCACCGAACGTAGCAGTTGAGGTGCGAATCCGCGAGATGGTGCACGTTCTGTGCAATGCTCCATTCGCCCGCCAAAGGCGTTGCGGTCAACACGGCCGCATCGAGGTGTGCTACTGCATGATGCAGTGCAATAGGGAACGTGCGTAGCCGGCTGATACGGTCATGGTATTGGGTCATCTGCGTTCCTCCGTGTGTGTGGATATTGTAGTGGGAATCCATGGCATTTGGAACTGTTCTACAATGGATAATAGCAGGAGACTGATGAAAGGGTATGCGATGACGCACGAGTTCTTGCACGCAGCACATGGGGGTTCGAACTGGATTGGGCGGGCAGCAGACGCATTGCCACGCATCGGAGTGACCACCGAGTACGGTCAGCTGCGGCGCGTCATGATGCATCGCCCAGGCAGCGAAATCGATGGGATCACCGATGTCGAAGCAGTCCTGTGGAACGACCTCGTTGATCCAACCAAAGCACGGCACGAACACGATGCCCTCACGGCCACATATCGCAGATTTGGCGTCGAAGTCATCGAGCTCGACCCGCGTGACGCAGCAACGCCGAACATCTACTTCTGCCGTGATCACTTCTTTATGACCCCACGCGGTGCCATCATTGCCCGGATGGCCTCGAACGCACGTGCCGGCGAAGAATGGATCTCTGCCCGTCAGCTCATCAATAACGGCGTCCCCATTGTCCACGGGGTCCACGGCGATGCGATTTTTGAAGGTGCCGATGTAGTCTATGTGCGCGATGGTGTTGTCTTGGTGGCTACGGGGCTGCGTACCGATACAGACGGTGCCAATCAAGTCGCTGCAGAGCTCAAGCGCATGGGATTCGACCCGCACATCGTCAATATGCCATGGGGGTGTGGTCACATCGATGGCGGCATCAATATCGTCGGACCACGCACCGCCGTGATGGTCCCCAATAACTCCCCGCATGCAGCGTACGAGTTGCTCAAAAAGATGGGCTTCACCATCGTCAATGTGATGGACGCACGGGGCGTGTCCAATTATGGTATGTCTATCAATATGGTGCCTGTCGCGCCGAATGTCGTGGTCATGCCTGCAGGTAATCCAACGGTACGTGCGCTGTTTGAGGCACACGACATCGAGTGCCACGAAGTGGATATCAGCGAACTCAGCAAAGGTGGCGGTGGTGTCCACTGCATGACCGGAGTGATTCACCGCGATTCGTAAGCACGAAAAGCAACAGCAGAGACCACGGAACGAATGTGCATGTTCCGTGGTCTTTCTCTATAGTTGTTCTTGCTACAATATGTAGCAACAGTGAAGAAAGAGACAACCACGTGATACGGGTACGGAGGACAGTCGCACGCTTTGTCGGCATCATGGCGATGCTCGGCCTTGCTGTGTTGTCCCCCAGCACCCCGAGTCGGGCAGCACAAGCGACCGAGCGCGTCATCGTGACATTGCGCATGCCCATTGCTGATAGGGCATTCAGCCTCGATGCAACCCAAGCATCCCATCGGCGGGGACGTATCGCGCAGACCCAACTGCAGACATTGCAACGCCATCCGGCGCTGGCACAACACGATGTCCACACGCTCACAAGTATGCCTGTCATCATTACCGACGCAACCAGCGAACAGATTGCTGCGCTCCGGGCAGATCCTGCGGTTGCATCGGTACATATCAGCCGACTCTTTGCGCCGACCTTGTCCGAAAGCACGACACACATCGGCGCACGGGTTACCCATGCAGCAGGGTATGCCGGTGCAGGGACGAGCATTGCCATCCTCGATACAGGGGTGGCCAAATCACATCCGTTCTTGGCAGGGAGTGTAGTCCAAGAGGCCTGTTTTTCGACCCGGTCGAGCCGTTATAACAGCATCCCGCTGTGTCCTGACACCACCGAACGATCGACCGCGGTGGATAGTGGGTTGCCCTGCCCAGATGGCTTGAATGGCTGTAATCATGGAACGCACGTGGCAGGGATTGCCGCCGGCCGGGTGACCACGGTCGACGGTGTCAGCATGAGCGGGGTTGCGCCCGCCGCCAAACTCATCGCAGTGCAGGTGTACTCGCGGTTCGATTACACCAACAGCGAACGCGTCTGTGGGGTCGATGCAACGCAGGATTGTGTGCTGGCGTTCGAGTCCGATGTGCTCGCTGCGCTCGATTACCTCGCGACCAACATCGGGAGCCCCGGCTGGGGGACCCTCGCAGCGGTCAATCTGAGCATGGGGGTAGAGCCGAGTGCAACCCCTTGTGATACCGAGGTTGTCGATGGCTGGGGTCTCTACAAAACGTACGTAGACGCGCTCCGTAGCCTCGGTGTCGCGACGGTTGTATCGGCCGGCAACGACGCAAACACCGCGGGGGTGAGCCATCCGGGCTGTATTTCGTCAGCGGTGACGGTAGGGTCCACCCGTAGCCCGCGTGCCGATTTGGCGCTGCTCGACAGCGTGTCGACCTTTTCGAATGCACCGGCAACGAGTGCCAACTCCCCCAACGGCCAAACGGATCGCCTCCTCGATATGCTCGCTCCTGGTGAGCCGATCCGGTCGTCGATGGCG
>CANHPK010000328.1 GCA_947462525.1 Roseiflexaceae bacterium
ACCCTCAAACACTTCATCGAACACACCGAACATCATCGCCTGTCGACCGCAAAGCACGTGATTACCCAGCACGAACGCGATGCGGCGTATGGTATTTGCAACGAAATAACGCGACTCCACTCCAAAAGTTTTTACTTCGCCACCGCCCTCTTGCCCGACACCAAACGCCGCGCTATTCGCGCGCTATATGCATTTTGTCGGACCAGCGACGATATCGTCGATCAAGCAGCCGAAGGCACCGCACCCCAAGCGTTGGCACATTGGGTGTCGTTGGTACACAACCGTACCTCACCGCCGGACAATCCTGTGTTGATTGCATGGAACGATACAGTCCTCAACTACGACATTTCGCAAGAACTCGTCGATGAATTGTTGGCTGGTATTGCAATGGACTTGACGGTGACGCGGTACGAATCCTTCGAGGATCTCTGGCTCTACTGCTATCGCGTGGCTTCTGTCGTTGGCCTCATTTCTATGCAAATCATCGGCTACGTCGACGAGGCCGTCGATTATGCCGTCAAACTCGGTGTCGCCTTGCAATTAACCAATATCTTGCGCGACATCGGCGAAGACGCCAATCGTGGTCGGGTATACATCCCCCAACAGGATCTGCAACGCTACGGTCTCAGCGACGAAGACATCTTTCAACGCCGCCGGACGCCACAATTCAAAGCCATGCTCCGATTCCAAAGCGCCCGTGCCCATGCCCTCTACGAAGCGGCTTGGCCCGGAGTGGGGATGCTCAATCCCGACAGCAGTTTGGCGATTGCCGCAGCAGCGACCATTTATCGTGGCATTCTCGACAGCATCCACAGCGCGGATTATGACGTCTTTACCAAACGTGCCTATGTGCCGCTGCTACGCAAAGTAGGATTGCTGATTGGTGCATATGCGCGCCTCAAACGGGATTTTCAGTAACATGCAATCCAGCGCAGTACAACCAACGCGCATGCACCCACCAACGCAGGGTTGGCCGCAATGGCCGTACCTGACGTTTCTGTCGATTCTCTTTTTTGGACCGCCCGTCGCAGCACTCTTCATCGCCACCGGGTTGCCTATCATGACCGACCTCGGATGGTTGGCACGGAGTGTTTTGACCACATATGTCTGCCCTACCCCGCTCAAAACATACGAACTGCTGGATGCACCGATGGCAGTCTGCACGCGCTGTTGGGGCGCAACGATTGGGTTGTGGCTGGGCTGGTTTCTCAGCACTCGCGCAACCCCTGTGTCGTTGCAATCCTGGTTCATGTTGCCTGTCTTGCTGCGATTTGTCACTGCGTTGACTCCATTTGGATTGTGGTGGCTCGAGATTCGATATTGGCCGACCGCCTCGTATGAACTCCTCCTCGTGAACGGGGTGTTGGCAGGCATGACCGCGGGGATGTTCTTTTGTAGCATCTGGCCCGGCATGATCCGCCACAAATAACCCCCAGAAAGAACTCCTCGTGTCACAACGTATCGCCGTCACCGGGGCAACCGGCTTGATTGGAACCGCTCTCTGCCATGCGCTTATTGCACGTGGCGACACCGTCGTTGCTTTTAGTCGCAATCCCACACAACGCAACCGTCTGCCTGCCACCGTCACCATTGCACCGTGGCTCCCCAATGATGCTCGTGCCACTGCGACCGCACTGCAGGGCTGCGACGCGATTGTCAATCTCGTCGGTGCGTCGATTGCGGGTACACGCTGGACCGACCGCTACAAAGATATCCTCTGGCAGAGTCGAGTCCCCGCCACCGCAAACCTTGTGGCAGCCTGTGCACTGCTCGATACGCCACCACAGACCCTGATTTCTTCATCAGGGAGCGGGTATTACGGCTTTCGCAATCATACTTTCCCCGTCACCGAAGACTCGCCGGCTGGCGACGATTATCTCGCCCGATTGTGTGTCGCATGGGAATCAGCCGCCACCGCCGCTGAACAGCTCGGCATGCGGGTCGCCATTGTGCGTACCAGTGTGGTCCTTGATGCGCGCGAAGGGGCACTCCCGCTGATGGCATTGCCGTTCCTACTGTGGGTCGGCGGTCGTGTCGGCTCTGGCACACAGCCCATCGCGTGGATCCATAGGGATGATTTGGTCACCCTCATGCTCTATCTCATAGACCAGCCGACTGCCCGCGGGGCATACAACGCGGTTGCACCCGAATGCGTCGACAACGCGACGTTTAGCGCTGCAATAGCACACACACTGCACCGTCCGAATTGGTTGCCAGTACCTGCGTTTGTGCTGAGGTTGGTATTTGGCGAAATGGCCGACGCGCTCCTGCTCAACGGTCAAACCATGCAATCACATCGCCTCGCTGCTGCTGCTGTCGGCTATCGGTACGGCTCACTTATTCCAGCCTTACAGAACTTGTGGGAGCGCCCTGCATGAACCGAATACTCTGGTGCTGCGGTATCTTGGTAGCCCTGTTGAGTGCATGTTCCACCCGGTTCGAAGCAGATCTCGGACCCAACACTCAGATCCGCTGGGGCAGTACTCCGAGTGTGGTTCCCACCACGTATCGTCGTGATTTGCCGGTGACGCCGTTCCCCACCCGTGCGGCCATTGCAACCCGGAGCGACGCCCAAAACGCAACGATTGCTGCACTCGAAGCCGAGACCATGGGTCTCTATGCCCAAAGTGTGCCTGCAGTGGTCAGCATCGAGCTCCCGTTTGTGCACCCAGCGGTCGACGGCATGACGTCGGCCCAATCGTTCATGTTGTCCCAAGGCAGTGGGTTCTTGTATAACGACCAGGGCCACATCGTTACCAATGCACATGTTGTTGCACAGGCAGATGTCTACCAGGTCCGCCTCGGCGCATCGAGTGTCATCAGCGCTACCGTCATCGGGCGCGACGCTACGCATGACATTGCGGTACTCGCACTCGACACGCCAGCACCAATCGGTCCGCTCACGATGAGCACGCGCACCCCCGCCACAGGGATGTGGATTATGACAATCGGCAGCCCGTATGGGCTCCACGATAGCATGACGCTTGGCACAATCAGCGCGACCAACCGCGAGCTTTCGACCGATTCGACGAGCCTCACGGGGATGATTCAGGTCGATGCCGTGTTGAATCCGGGCAGTTCTGGCGGTGTCCTCATTGACCGCACCGGTGCCGTCATCGGGTTAACCACGGCAATCCAAAGCAGCACAGGAAGCTTCGAAGGGATCGGCTATGCCATCCCTGCGCGTGCTATTGTCGAACATGCCGACGCGCTCATCGCTGCAGCCATGCAAGATCGCACGCCGTAGCCCTCACTCCCAGCGAGTGGTCGTATGCAACGCTTGCCCGAGAATCACTTTGTAGAGCGAACCAGGCATCCAATACGACCCGAACTGAGACAGATGATCGGTCACCCATTG